>CP014326.1:0-255000 GCA_001560895.1 Streptococcus mitis | reverse complement strand
GTTCTATTTCACTCCCCTCCCGGGGTGCTTTTCACCTTTCCCTCACGGTACTGGTTCACTATCGGTCACTAGGGAGTATTTAGGGTTGGGAGATGGTCCTCCCAGATTCCGACGGGATTTCACGTGTCCCGCCGTACTCAGGATACTGCTAGGTACAAAGACTATTTTAAATACGAGGCTATTACTCTCTTTGGCTGATCTTCCCAAATCATTCTTCTATAATCTTTGAGTCCACATTGCAGTCCTACAACCCCGAAGAGTAAACTCTTCGGTTTGCCCTTCTGCCGTTTCGCTCGCCGCTACTAAGGCAATCGCTTTTGCTTTCTCTTCCTGCAGCTACTTAGATGTTTCAGTTCACTGCGTCTTCCTCCTCATATCCTTAACAGATATGGGTAACAGGTAGTACCTGTTGGGTTCCCCCATTCGGAAATCCCTGGATCATCGCTTACTTACAGCTACCCAAGGCATATCGTCGTTTGTCACGTCCTTCTTCGGCTCCTAGTGCCAAGGCATCCACCGTGCGCCCTTATTAACTTAACCTTATTTTCTGACCTTTCAGTCATAAACTCTTATTAATACTACAGCGTTTTCGGTTTATTTTCTTGTTACTATTTGATATAGATATTCAATTTTCAATGTGCATTACTTGGTGATCTCTCACCAATGGAGCCTAGCGGGATCGAACCGCTGACCTCCTGCGTGCAAAGCAGGCGCTCTCCCAGCTGAGCTAAGGCCCCACAAGACCTCTCAAGACTAAACAAGACCAATGCGCAGTTCCTTATCCTTAGAAAGGAGGTGATCCAGCCGCACCTTCCGATACGGCTACCTTGTTACGACTTCACCCCAATCATCTATCCCACCTTAGGCGGCTGGCTCCTTACGGTTACCTCACCGACTTCGGGTGTTACAAACTCTCGTGGTGTGACGGGCGGTGTGTACAAGGCCCGGGAACGTATTCACCGCGGCGTGCTGATCCGCGATTACTAGCGATTCCGACTTCATGTAGGCGAGTTGCAGCCTACAATCCGAACTGAGACTGGCTTTAAGAGATTAGCTTGCCGTCACCGGCTTGCGACTCGTTGTACCAGCCATTGTAGCACGTGTGTAGCCCAGGTCATAAGGGGCATGATGATTTGACGTCATCCCCACCTTCCTCCGGTTTATTACCGGCAGTCTCGCTAGAGTGCCCAACTAAATGATGGCAACTAACAATAGGGGTTGCGCTCGTTGCGGGACTTAACCCAACATCTCACGACACGAGCTGACGACAACCATGCACCACCTGTCACCTCTGTCCCGAAGGAAAACTCTATCTCTAGAGCGGTCAGAGGGATGTCAAGACCTGGTAAGGTTCTTCGCGTTGCTTCGAATTAAACCACATGCTCCACCGCTTGTGCGGGCCCCCGTCAATTCCTTTGAGTTTCAACCTTGCGGTCGTACTCCCCAGGCGGAGTGCTTAATGCGTTAGCTGCGGCACTAAACCCCGGAAAGGGTCTAACACCTAGCACTCATCGTTTACGGCGTGGACTACCAGGGTATCTAATCCTGTTTGCTCCCCACGCTTTCGAGCCTCAGCGTCAGTTACAAGCCAGAGAGCCGCTTTCGCCACCGGTGTTCCTCCATATATCTACGCATTTCACCGCTACACATGGAATTCCACTCTCCCCTCTTGCACTCAAGTTAAACAGTTTCCAAAGCGTACTATGGTTAAGCCACAGCCTTTAACTTCAGACTTATCTAACCGCCTGCGCTCGCTTTACGCCCAATAAATCCGGACAACGCTCGGGACCTACGTATTACCGCGGCTGCTGGCACGTAGTTAGCCGTCCCTTTCTGGTAAGATACCGTCACAGTGTGAACTTTCCACTCTCACACTCGTTCTTCTCTTACAACAGAGCTTTACGATCCGAAAACCTTCTTCACTCACGCGGCGTTGCTCGGTCAGACTTCCGTCCATTGCCGAAGATTCCCTACTGCTGCCTCCCGTAGGAGTCTGGGCCGTGTCTCAGTCCCAGTGTGGCCGATCACCCTCTCAGGTCGGCTATGTATCGTCGCCTTGGTGAGCCGTTACCCCACCAACTAGCTAATACAACGCAGGTCCATCTGGTAGTGATGCAATTGCACCTTTCAAGCAAATGTCATGCAACATCTACTATTATGCGGTATTAGCTATCGTTTCCAATAGTTATCCCCCGCTACCAGGCAGGTTACCTACGCGTTACTCACCCGTTCGCAACTCATCCAGAAGAGCAAGCTCTCCCTTCAGCGTTCTACTTGCATGTATTAGGCACGCCGCCAGCGTTCGTCCTGAGCCAGGATCAAACTCTCATTAAAAGTTTGAGCTCTCACTCATTTCTGTCACTGACAGATTTATTGTTTTTTCATTGTTCAGTACTACAACCTTAGTTGTAGTGCCCTGCACATTGGTTCGTCTTGTTCAGTTTTCAAAGGTCTTTGTCACTCACTTCTCTCAAGTGACAACTATATTAGTATATCACAGTCGCTTTCGCTTGTCAACACTTTTTTGAAACTTTTTTAAGTTTTTTAAAACTTTTTTCATCAAGTGTTCCATCTGCAACATACCATAGTCCGTACGGGATTCGAACCCGTGTTACCGCCGTGAAAAGGCGGTGTCTTAACCCCTTGACCAACGGACCTGAGTTGTTATTTTCAACTCTTACTATTATACAGCCTTTTTATTTTTTGTCAACTACTTTTTTAAAACTTTTTTAATTTTTTTTGCATAGCTTCCTACCGGGTTCGGATATCAAACTCTTTAAACACAATACGTAGCTCCCTTAACACGCTTTGACGACCTCGGAATCGTTCATGTCTTAAGACGCGTTCTAACTCTTCTTGTTGCTCTTTAGTTTGTTTACTTCTATAATCCCTTAGTGTTTCATGAAAGAGATAGTAATCATCCAGCCAGAGTCCTCCCTCACTTATACGATGGCTAATCTCACCTACTTCTTCATATGCTTCTTTATCATATCTTCGCTTCTGGCTTTCTTGCTTACGGAGATAATCTAAAATTCGATTTCGGAACTTGGTTTTGAAATATTTCCTTAAACGAGGGATATCTTCTACCAGTTCTTCTTCTCTACTGATCAATTCATATAGGCATATCATTCCCTCTTGATCCCAATCCGATAACTCCCATAAATGAAGATAATATTCCTTTCTACACTTATATACAATGCCCTGGACTTCTTCATACAATTCTTTAATCATTCTTTTCCCCTTTCTGTTTACAGTCTAACAAATCAAGAAGCTAATTGGGTTCATTTCATCCATTCTGCACCCTTTACTGCCTCAACTGCACAAAAAAGAGAGGTCTTGCCTCTCTTTGGGTTATAATTCTGCAATTTGGTTTAAGTTTACTTCTGCTACTGTGTCATTACCAAACATAGAGATAATCATCTTCACTTTATTGTTATCAATCTCTGTAATTTTACCAGTATAGTCTGCAAAAGCACCATCAATAATACGTACGGTTTGACCAACCTCAACATCGAAATCAAATTCTTGAACAGTTTGTCCCATAGATACCAAAATGTCACGAATTTCTTGTTCCAATAATGGAGTTGGTTTCGATCTGTTCCCGTGTGATCCGACAAATCCTGTTACATTTGGTGTGTTTCGAACGACAAACCAAGCTTCATCTGTCATGACCATTTCTACAAGAACATAACCTGGAAAGCGATTTTCTTCTATTTCTTTTCTCTTTCCATTTTTTTCAACTTGCACTGTTTGTGTTGGAATTTCAACGCGTAGAATATTATCCAACATATTGTAGGTTTGTGCACGTTGTAATAGATTTTCTTTTACCTTATTTTCATAACCAGAATAAGTTTGTAAAACAAACCACCCTTTATCAAAACTATCCATGATATTTCCTTTCATAAATAGAAGATCTCTAGAGTAAATAACTCCACTAACCTTCTAAAAAATGTTAATAAATCGAATCAAACCTGAAACAATCAACTGGTCAAAAATGTAAATAATTACTACAAAGAAAGCAGTATATTCCATGATAGAACGAAAATCTCTCCAGCTTTCCTTGCGAGTTGGCCATGTTGTGTCTTTAAGAAGTCTAAAAATATCTCCAATAAAACGCATCGCTCTCTCCTATCTCGTTTCTCTGTGTGTAGTGTACTTGCCACAATGCTTACAAAATTTATTTACTTCTAGTCGTGTAGGCTTGGGGTTTCCGCTGATCTTGATTGAATAGTTTCTCGAACCACAAACCGCACAAGCTAGGCTTGCTTTTTTTAATGCCATAACGCCTCCATCTTATCTATTATAACAAGAAAGCTAGGCTTTGACAAGCATCTTAGCGAAATAGATTGACTACCGAATCCCATATTGTTTGAGCCTTTTCCTTAATCTTCGCATCCGAGATAGCCCGACTAGCCTCATCTACTAGACTTTGCGCACGTCCTCGAATATCAGACAAATTATCATCTGTCTGGCTATTATCATTGGTTTGTACTTGTCTTTTTGTATTAGCGGGTGCAATTCCGTTTTTCTTATATGCATTTTCAACTGTAAAGGTACTTCCTGGGGTATAAGGTAAAATGGTATTTGCAATGTTTCTAAAGACATGAGCTGCACCATTTGAAGTAGATCCTGCTAGATAGTGATTTTCATCAGTGGTCGGGAAACCAAGCCAGTGACTAATCACTACATCCGGAGTATAGCCAATTACCCACTGGTCACTTGTGTATTCCGGATTGAAAACTGCTTCGGTTGTACCAGTTTTCCCTGCCATGACATAGTCTGCAGGCGATGAACTAATACCGGTTCCGTTGGTGAATGTCCCCAACATCATACTAGTCATCTTGTCAGCTACAGCTTTATCAATCACTCGTTTTTGTGAATTTTTATGACTCGCAATAACCTGACCACTAGCATTTTCAATTCTACTAATAAAATGAGCTTCCGGCATTAAACCTTCATTTGCAAAGGCAGCATATGCTTGAGCCATTTGCAGAGGATTGGTTTCGACACCACTTCCCAAAGCGACACCAAGAACACGGTCTACCTTATCCATGTTGAGTCCAAATTTTTCTCCTGCCTCAAAAGCCTTGTCAACGCCCAAATCATTAACAGTGGCAACAGCAGGCAGATTAAGTGATTCTGCCAAGGCTTGATACATAGGAACTTCTCGACTCGTTTTAATCCCTGCATAGTTATCAACCTTATAGCTGTTATACTGCATGGTATGGTTATCCAACTGCTTGTTCAAAGCCCAACCTGCCTCAACTGCTGGCGTATAAACAACTAAAGGCTTAATTGTAGAGCCAGGGCTACGTTTTGATTGGGTTGCATAGTTGAAATTACGGAATCCAGTTTTATCATTGTCAGCAACCTGACCGACAACCCCACGAACTCCCCCTGTTTTCGGTTCGAGAGCTACACTTCCTGATTGGACGAATGTTCCATCTTCTGCCCTCGGAAATAGTGAGGTGTTTTCATAGACAACCTGCATATTTGCTTGGTAGTTTTGATCCAGCTCTGTGTAAATGCGGTAGCCATTATTTACGATTTCTTCCTCTGTTAGATTATACTTAGAAACGGCTTCATTAACCACCGCATCAAAATAAGAGGGGTAACGATAATCTGAAATTTTTCCTTCATACTTATCTTGCAATTGCGAGGTCATATCAACTCCTGCAGCCTCGGTTTCTTGATTTTTATCAATATAGCCCGCTGCAACCATATTTTGCAAAACAGTATCGCGACGATTGGTAGAATCCTCTACAGAATTCAAAGGATTATACAGCTCCGGCCCTTTGAGCATGCCTGCCAGAGTAGCAGCTTGATCCAGACTCACTTCAGATGCAGAAACTCCAAAGTATTTCTTACTCGCATCTTCTACACCCCACACACCATTTCCAAAATAGGCATTATTAAGGTACATGGTTAGGATCTGATCTTTGCTATATTTTTTAGTCAATTCTAAAGCCAAGAAAAATTCTTTCGCTTTTCTCTCAACAGTTTGATCCTGCGACAAATAGGCGTTTTTAGCCAGCTGTTGGGTAATAGTAGAACCACCGCCTGAACGACCAGCAGTGACAATCGCCAAGAAGAAACGACCATAGTTAATCCCATCGTTTTTATAAAAAGAACGGTCTTCTGTCGCAATAACAGCATTCTGCAAATTTTTACTGATATCAGTTAGTTCAACGTAGGTTCCCTTTTGACCAGACAAGGCACCAGCCTCTTTTTCTTCACGGTCAAAAATGATAGTCCGAGTTTTCAAGGCGTTTTGCAAATCGTTAACATTGGTTGACTTAGCTACAGCAAACAAATAGGTTCCGACTAGCAAGCCTGCACTCAAACCTAGTATAAGAACAATCTTTGTCAGATGATAGCGACGCCAGAATTTTCGAATTGGACCCACTTGGGCTAATTTTTTTCGATCACTACGAGAGCGACGCAAGCTAGTCGAATCAGAATCCTCTAGCTCACTTGTTTCTTTTTTAAAAAGAGAAAGAAATTTCTCAAATAATTTATCTAATTTCATGCGTTTATTTTATCATCTTCATCATAGGAAGACAAGAATTTAGTAATTTCCTATCCAAATAGGACTTTTTTTGTTACAATATCTGTATGCAATTCACATTTACATTACCCGCCTCTTTGCCTCAAATGACGGTCAAGCAATTACTAGAGGAACAACTCCTCATCCCTAGAAAAATCCGTCATTTTTTGAGAATCAAGAAACATATTTTGATAAATCAAGAAGAAGTTCACTGGAACGAGATGGTGAAGCCTGGAGATGTTTGCCAGTTGACATTTGACGAGGAAGATTATCCCAAAAAGACAATCCCTTGGGGCAACCCAGACTTAGTTCAGGAAGTTTATCAAGACCAACACTTGATTATTGTACACAAACCTGAGGGGATGAAAACACACGGTAACCAACCAAACGAAATTGCTCTTCTTAACCATGTCAGTGCCTACATTGGCCAGACATGTTATGTCGTTCATCGTCTAGACATGGAAACTAGCGGTTTAGTTCTTTTTGCTAAAAATCCTTTTATCCTACCTATTCTCAATCGCTTATTGGAGAAAAAAGAGATTTCTAGGGAATATTGGGCACTTGTTTGCGGAAATATCAACAGCAAAGAGCTTGTTTTCAGAGACAAAATCGGACGTGATCGCCATGATCGCAGAAAACGAATAGTTGATACAAAAAATGGGCAATATGCTGAAACACAGGTAAGCAGATTAAAGCAATTTCCCAACAAAACAGCTCTTGTCCGTTGCAAGCTAAAGACAGGGCGAACCCATCAGATTCGTGTGCACCTTTCGCATCACAATCTTCCTATCCTAGGCGACCCTCTCTATAATAGCAAAGAAAAATCAAGTCGACTTATGCTTCATGCCTTTCGACTGTCCTTTACCCATCCGCTTACATTAGAGAAATTAAGCTTCACTACTCTTTCAGATACTTTTGAAAAAGAATTAAAAAAAAATGGATGATTGTCGTGTCATCCATTTTTCCATATAAGAAAAGCAAGACCAAGAGGCCTTGCTTTTTATCGACTCAAGAATTATTTAGCGATTTTTGCGAAGTATTCAAGAGTACGAACAAGTTGTGCAGTGTATGACATTTCATTGTCGTACCATGATACAACTTTAACCAATTGTTTACCGTCAACGTCAAGAACTTTAGTTTGAGTTGCGTCAAACAATGAACCGTAAGACATACCTACGATATCTGAAGATACGATTGGATCTTCTGTGTAACCGTATGATTCGTTTGAAGCTGCTTTCATAGCTGCGTTCACTTCATCAACAGTAACGTTCTTTTCAAGAACTGCTACCAATTCAGTAACTGATCCAGTTGGAGTTGGAACGCGTTGTGCAGATCCGTCAAGTTTACCGTTCAATTCTGGGATTACAAGACCGATAGCTTTTGCAGCACCAGTTGAGTTAGGAACGATGTTTGCAGCACCAGCGCGAGCACGGCGAAGGTCACCACCACGGTGTGGTCCGTCAAGGATCATTTGGTCACCAGTGTAAGCGTGGATAGTAGTCATCAATCCTTCAACAACACCAAAGTTGTCTTGAAGAGCTTTAGCCATTGGAGCCAAGCAGTTTGTAGTACATGAAGCACCTGAGATAACTGTTTCAGTACCGTCAAGAACGTCGTGGTTAGTGTTAAATACAACTGTTTTAACGTCGTTTCCACCAGGAGCAGTGATAACAACTTTTTTAGCTCCACCTTTAAGGTGTTTTTCAGCTGCTTCTTTCTTAGCAAAGAAACCAGTAGCTTCAAGAACGATTTCTACACCGTCAGTAGCCCAGTCAATTTGCTCTGGATCACGTTCAGCAGAAACTTTAACGAATTTACCGTTAACTTCGAATCCACCTTCTTTAACTTCAACAGTACCGTCGAAACGACCTTGAGTTGTGTCGTATTTCAACAAGTGTGCAAGCATAACTGGATCTGTAAGGTCGTTGATGCGTGTAACTTCAACACCTTCTACGTTTTGGATACGACGGAAAGCAAGACGACCGATACGTCCGAAACCGTTAATACCAACTTTAACTACCATTAGTGATTTCCTCCTTATGAAAATCATGAAATTTTTATTGTGAAAAGAGTAACTTGAATCACTACAAATCACCTTTCAACAAACCTATTATATAACTATTTAAGTTTAATTGCAAGTACGGGCGTTGTTTTTTGTCTACACCTCACTTATTTTTCTTTCTTCTCTGAAAGCCTATACTGCTGTCTTTCTTTATCTACATAGTCATTTACCGCTTTTCTTTTTCAGATAAAAAACGAAAATAGAAAGCTAAAATTTATTTTCGATACCCCTATTTCACAAAAAAAGAGACAGGAAATTCCTGCCTCTAGGCTGATAAACGATTATTTACGACGTCCTGGTCTTTCTTTGTAGCCATAGTAAGCATCTGCCATGATTTCTTCCATGTCAGCTACCATTGGTAAGCGTGGGTTAGCAGGTGAACATTGATCTTCATAAGCAAGCAAGGCAATTTCATGCAAGCTGTCTTTCCAAGCTTTTTCATCAATTCCTTGATCCTTGAAGTTCATCTTGATACCTACTGCAACACCCAGTTCGTAAACAGCTTTAGCGTATGCTTCAACTGCTTCTTCTGGAGTTGAGTGAGGTAAACCAAGCATTCTAGCAATGTCTTGGAATTTCTCATCAGCTTTCCAGTAGTTGTATTTAGGCCAAGTAGTAGTCTTAGATGGACGAGTTCCATTGTAACGGATAACGTATGGAAGCAAGATTGCGTTTGTACGTCCGTGAACAGTATGGTGAACCGCACCGATCTTGTGGGCCATTGAGTGGCTCATACCAAGGAAGGCATTGGCGAAGGCCATACCTGCCATTGTAGAAGCATTATGCATTTTTTCACGTGCTTCTGAATCAGCAGTCTTAACAGATTTTTCCAACCATTCAAAGACAAGTTTGATTGATTGAAGGGCAATACCATCTGTGTAGTCGTTAGCGAAGTTTGAAGTGTAGGCTTCAGTCGCATGAGTCAAGACATCCATACCTGTGTCAGCAGTAATAAAATCTGGAACTGATTCAACCAAAGCAGGGTCAACAATGGCAATAGTTGGTGTCAATGAGTAGTCAGCCAATGGATATTTGCGGTTATTTTTCTTATCAGAGATAACGGCAAATGGTGTTACTTCTGAACCAGTACCTGAAGTTGTTGGGATACCGATGTACTTCGCTTTCTTACCAAGTGATGGGAAGCGGAAGGCGCGTTTACGGATATCCATGAATTTTTGAACCAAGTCACGGAAGTCGATTTCTGGTTGTTCGTAGAAGAGCCACATAACTTTCGCTGCGTCCATTGGAGAACCACCACCAAGAGCGATAATTGTATCTGGTTCAAATGCTCTCATCACTTCAGTACCACGTTCTACAGTTGTGATATCTGGATCTGGTTCAACATCTGAGAAAACTTGGACAGTTACACGGTTGCTACGTGCGTTCAATTGGTCGATAATACGTTGAACGAAACCAAGTTTTTCGATTGATTTGTCCGTAACGATCATAACGCGTTCAATATCTTCACATGTTTGAAGGTATTGGATAGAATTACGTTCGAAGTAAATTTTTGAAGGAACTTTAAACCATTGCATATTATTTCTACGTTTCCCTACTTTCTTGATGTTTAGGAGGTTAATAGCGCTCACGTTATCCCCAACAGAGTTGCGTCCGTATGAACCACATCCAAGTGTCAATGATGGGATGAAAGCATTGTAAACGTCACCGATACCACCGAAAGTAGATGGAGAGTTCCAGATAATACGCATAGCTTTGATTTCTGTACCAAAGCGTTTAGCAAGAGCTTCATCTTTTGTATGGATAGCTGCTGAGTGACCAAGTCCGTTAAACTCAACCATTTGACGAGCTTTTGTAAGACCATCTTCTGTATCTTCAGCTTTCAATACAGCGATTACTGGTGACAATTTTTCACGAGTCAGTGGTTCTTTTGGCCCTACTTCCTCACATTCTGCCGCCAAGATGTTTGTTCCTTCTGGAACGCTGAATCCCGCTTGTTCTGCAATCCATGCTGCTGGTTTACCAACAATGTTTGCATTTAGTTTAGCACCAGCACAGTTTTTGCTGTTTGCTTTCACACCAAAACAGAATTCTTCAAGAAGTGCTTTTTCTTTTTTGTTTACAAAGTAAGTGTGGTATGATTTGAATTCTTCTACAAATTCATCATACACTTCTTTATCAATGATAACCGCTTGTTCTGATGCACAGACCATCCCATTATCAAATGATTTAGACATCACGATGTCATGAGCAGCTTGACGAATGTCAGCAGATTTTTCTACATAGGCAGGAACGTTCCCGGCACCTACCCCAAGAGCTGGTTTCCCACATGAATATGCCGCTTTAACCATGGCATTACCACCAGTTGCAAGGATAGTCGCAACACCTTCGTGGTTCATAAGTGCTCCAGTTGCTTCCATAGATGGCTCTGTAATCCATTGAACACAGTTTTCAGGTGCTCCAGCTGCGATAGCGGCATCACGAACAATTTGTGCTGCGTGAGCTGATGATTCTTGAGCTGATGGATGGAAAGCAAACACGATTGGATTACGTGTTTTCAAAGCAACCAATGATTTGAAAATCGCTGTTGAAGTTGGGTTGGTTGTTGGAGTGACACCACAGATTACACCAACAGGTTCAGCAATCTTCGTCAAGCCTGTAATTGGATCATCTTCGATAACTCCAACTGTTTTAACTCCACGCATATTGTTCACTACATGTTCACAGGCAAATAGATTTTTCGTTGCCTTATCTTCAAATACCCCACGACCAGTTTCCTCAACTGCATGTTGTGCAAGTATACCATGCGCGTCAAGTGCTGCAACCGAAGCTTTTGCCACAATATAGTCAACTTGTTCTTGGTTCAACTTGCGCATCTCATCAAGCGCAACCAAGGCTTTTTTCACGAGACCATCGACATGCTTTTCAGCAGCAAGTTGTTTTTCCTCAGGTGTTACTGTTTTTTTATCAGCCATATTATCCTCCATAGCCTTTAAGGATTTTATCCTTTGTTAATTTTTTCACAAGTTTATTATAACTCTTTTTTTATGTTTTGTAAACAGTTTCATAAACATTTCACAAAGAATTTTTGCGATATTGTGAAATTACTCTCAAATACGTTATAGTATCAACTTTTGACTAGATGATTGTGAAATAACAACAAAAATTTTTTTATTTCACAAACCTAACAAATATATAGAAAGCGCTTTCTTGTTTTTGTAAAAAAAACCTCCATGTCAGGAGGCTTTATTTTTGTTGAAAAACGCCTTGTTTAAAAGTCCCTTCATAAACGACTTCTTGTTCTGTTGTTAGTTTCCCTTTTCCTTCAGCTTGACCATTTACAAAATCACCTTCGTAGGTCCAACCTTCTTTGGATTGAAAGGTACCTTTTCCGTTGAAGGCTCCATTGTTGAAACCACCCGTATATTGGTCTCCATTTTGAAAGGTGATAGTACCTTGTCCATTCATTTTACCACGGACAAGACTGCCATCATAAACAATCGTTTCATTATCGAGTTTTAAGACACCTTTCCCGGGAATATTGAGAAAAAAGACTAGTACCGCACAAAAAACAATCGTTACTGCTGCTAAAATCTCTAAATGAGAACGACTCAGATAGACATGATATTTCCCATAGAAATTCTTAAGATTTTCCATCTTCACTCTCCTCTAAGCGTTCTAGCCACACTTGACAGCCCTCTTGAACACGCTGATAAGTTTCTTCAAAATCCCCTGTATACCAAGGATCCGGAACACTTTCAGATGCAAATGAGTAAATCTTATCTTGACAGTCTATTGGACACATCTGACGTAAATCAGAAACATTTGAATCGTCCATTCCGATAATATAATCAAAGGCTTCAAAATCTTCCTTACTAATCTGAAGCGATGTCTTGTTCTTGTCATAAGGAATCTGATACTGTTGAAAAATTCCCTGAGTGCCCTTATGAATCGGATTGCCATGTTCCCAAGAGGAAGTTGCTCGACTTTGGATTTCGTAGTTATCTGTCATTGATTTCATAACAAACTCGGCCATAGGACTGCGGCAAATATTTCCCAGACAGACAAAGACTAGTTTTTTCATCCCATTTCCTTTCTTTTATAGAAAAACGGGAGTTAGTGATCCCGTCTTATTTTTCAATTGCACCTTCGAGTGAAGCTGTTTCTTTAAGTGGTAATACGGTCTTGATAGCAGCTAGTTCAAAAGTCAAGTAAACTCCATCTACATCAAGAACAATCGTTCTCTTCTCAGTATCTACTTCATCAACTGTTCCGTAAAGTCCACCGATTGTAATAACTTCATAACCTTTTTGTAGTTTATTTAAGCTTTCCATACGTTTTTGTGCTTGTTTCTTTTGAGAGCGTTGCGTAAAGAACATCAAGCCCACCATAGCCACAAGAATGATTAAAAATGTATATTGTGATTCCATTATATTCTCCTTTGTCTTTCACATAGGACTACTATATCAAATTTCAGCTACTTTTACAAGATTGTACCTTGCTTTTCTAGTAAGAAAAAACCAGAGCTTGCGCTCTGATTCTTAGGATTATTTCAAGTCTTGAACGACTTTTACAAGATTTTCTACAGTAAAGCCATATTCTGCCAATACTTTTGGTGCTGGGGCAGAGGCTCCGAAGGTATCAATACCTAGAACGGCACCATCGAGACCAACATATTTGTACCAGTTTTGAGTTGCACCCATTTCGACTGCAACACGACGGCGGACTGCATTTGGAAGAATTTCTTCCTTGTATGCTGCATCTTGTTTATCAAAGACATCTGTAGATGGCATGCTGACTACGCGGACTTTTGCGCCTTGACTAGCCAATTCTTTGGCAGCTGAGACAGCAAGATTGACCTCTGAACCTGTCGCAATCAAGATGGTATCAAAGTCTGCTGCAGTTTCATAGACAACATAGGCACCTTTTGCAACCTTGTCAAAGTCTGTTCCTTCTTCGACAGTCAAGTTTTGACGGGTCAAGACAAGGGCCGTTGGTGTTTTCTCACTTGTCACTGCAAGGTACCAAGCTGCTTGCGTTTCACGCGCATCTGCTGGACGGAAAACATTTAGATTTGGCATAGCACGAAGACCTGCTAAGTGCTCAACGGGTTCGTGCGTTGGGCCATCTTCCCCAACCGCAATTGAATCATGGGTAAAGACATAAGTCACAGGAAGTCCTTGCAAGGCTGACAAGCGGACAGCTGCCTTCACATAGTCAGAGAAGACGAAGAAAGTACCACCGTATACACGAAGTCCACCGTGAAGGGCCATTCCGTTCAAGATCGTTCCCATTGCAAATTCACGAACACCAAACTGAATATTACGGTTCAATCGATTTGCATCGTCTTGAAGTCCATCAGTCTTGATATAAGTCATGTTTGAGTGAGCAAGGTCAGCTGATCCACCCAAGAAAGTTGGCAACTTAGTAGCTACAACGTTCAAGGCATCCTGGCTTGAATTACGAGTTGCTTGAGAGAAGCCATTTTCTAAGGCTGGGAAGTCTGCTGGAGTCACTTCAACTGGATCACGTCCATCGATGATGGCTTCTACTTCTGCAGCCAATTCTGGATGCGCTTTTTTATAGTCAGCAACTAATTTTGTCCAAGCTTGATAAGCTGATGCGCCACGGTCTGCAACATTTTCTTTGAAATCTGCATATACTTGCTCCGGAATTTCAAATGGTTCGTAGTCCCAACCAAGGGCTTGGCGAGTTGCTGCAGTTTCATCTGCTCCAAGAGGAGCACCGTGTACAGCATTAGTTCCCTGTTTGTTTGGAGAACCGTATCCAATCACGGTCTTCACTTCAATCAAAGATGGTTTTCCTGAAGCTTTAGCTATTTCGATAGCAGCATGGATTGCTTCCAAGTCTGTTCCATCTTCAACTAAGGATGTATGCCAGCCATAAGCATTGTAACGGTCACGAACACTTTCTGTAAAGGAATCCTTTGTCTCACCATCCAAGTTGATGTCATTTGAATCATAAAGAACAACCAACTTGTCTAGTTTTTGCAAGCCTGCGTATGAAGCTGCCTCGCTTGAGACACCTTCCATCAAGTCTCCGTCTCCACAGATAACGTAAGTATAGTGGTCAAAGATATTGTAGCCTTCGCGGTTATATTTGGCTGCCAAGAAACGTTCTGCTTGGGCAAAACCAGTAGCAGTTGAGATCCCTTGACCTAGAGGACCTGTCGTAGCATCAATCCCTGCTGTATGACCAAATTCTGGGTGACCAGGTGTTTTTGAACCCCATTGACGGAAGCTCTTGATCTCATCCATACTGACATCTTCAAAGCCAGAGAGGTGAAGAAGGGCATACAGGAGCATTGAACCATGTCCTGCTGAAAGAATAAAACGGTCGCGGTTAATCCAGTTTGGTTGGGATGGATTGATACGAAGTTGTTTTGTAAAGAGGCTATAAGCCATCGGAGCTGCTCCCATAACCACACCTGGGTGACCTGAGTTGGCTTTGTTGATAGCGTCAATACCTAGGAAACGGATTGCATTAACAGATAGATTTGACATAGAATTTCCTTTCTATTTGAGGTGATTATTGGATCACACATTCTATTTTACTATTATATGAAAATTATCCGTATCATGCAACATACGGATAACCTCCAAGGAATATTTTTATATTATAGCAAAGCTTTAAATTGAATGTTGGAGTCTTGTTCAAAACAATCATCAAAACCACGTGGATGATGGTATTCTACTAAGTGTTGATCTTGAGGATAAGTGTATTTACCGCCAACTTCCCAGATAAATGGATGGAAATCGTATTGCAGACGATCTTTTCTCATTTCCCATAATTCTAAGATTTCATTTGTAGAAGCCATAAAGTTAGACCAGATATCATAGTGAACTGGGATAATGACTTTAGCACGTAGATTTTCTGCCATACGAAGAAGATCGATAGAGGTCATTTTATCTTGGATACCTACTGGATTTTCACCATAGTTATTCAAAGCAACATCAATTTTAAAGTCTTTACCATGTTTTGCAAAGTAGTTTGAGAAGTGAGAATCTGCACCATGATATATAGTTCCACCTGGTGTTTCAAAGACATAGTTAACAGCCTTTTGAGCCATTTCTTCATCCGTAACAGCTAGTCCGGCAAGTTCACCGCCTGTCTCATCAGCACCGTTCACTGGTAGAGTAACCAAGCAAGTACGGTCAAATGATTCTACTGCATGAATCTTCATATCTTTTAATTCGATAGTGTCACCTGGTTTAACAACGATGATACGTTCTTTTGGAACACCCCATCCTTCCCAGATTCGTCCACAATGGTAGGGACCGATAAACTTAACATGCTCTAACTTAGGATTGTTGAGAATTGCTGCAGCTGTGTATGGGTCGATATGGTCACTATGAAAGTGTGAAACCAAGTAGTAGTCGAGTTCGTTGATAGCAAATGGATCAATAACCATTGGCTGAACACGCAAGTTTGGTTGCAACTTACGAACACCTGCCATATTTGCCATTTGATGCCCTCGAACCATATCTTTCACTTTTTTAGTTGATTTTCCACGATTTGACCAAAGATCCATAACAACGTTAGCACCACCTGGTGTCTTAATCCAAGTACCACAGTTGCCTAGCCACCACATGGCAAAGTTACCTTCAGGTACGACTTCTTCTTCGATTTCTTCGTTCAACCAGGTTCCCCACTCTGGAAAAGTAGCTAAAATCCATGACTCTCTTGTAATTTCTTTGACGTTTGGCATATGTTGCCTCCTTTGGATATAATTGTTATCTTTGAGATTAGTATACCACCCTTCAAAACACTAAAAAAGACCAAGAAAAACACAGGTTTGTGTTCATCATTGGACTGTCCTTCAAATATCTTCCAAAAAAGCTTGAACTACTATTTCTTGATTTATAAGTGTTTGAACCTCTTCTTGGAACTTACTAGCCAGCTTGCTGTCTACAATATAAGACGAAATAAGACTAGAAAGATTTTCACTGAAACTTTTGCTCTCATTACGAAATATATTGTGTTTAAGATAGTCTAGCATTTTCAAAATATCTTCTGCTTCAAGGATAGGATTAACCCTTAAAACCGGAAATCTGCTATCCAAATCATCATTAGTAGTAATCACTACATCAACTTGTGCAATATCTTCCACACTCTTAAATTGTTCTGTTGTAAATACAGTGCCAATTTGCTCATTTGGAAAATAAAGTTTGCATTGTTTCAGCAAAAGTCTCGAAACCGCAACACCTTCATCACAAACGAGATAAACTTTTTTCATATTTTGTTGAGACGATGGTGTATACTTTAAAAATCCTCCAATATGAATCGTCAAATAGGCAATATCATCGTCTGTTAGCCGAATAAACCACGCTCCTTCTAAAATTTCCGCAGATTTTCTAGTGACTAAAAATAATTCTCCATACTTGGATCGAATTTGTTTTGTTAGAGGATTTTTAGAAAAAATACCATAAGTCTTTCTAAATAACAAGGCTTTACAGTGGATCATCAAATTTCTTAACAAATCATCCTTGTTCTCAATCTCCATTCGGATTTGTGATTCAAAATACCAGATAAATTCTTCTAAAGCAAGTTTTAATTGCCGAAAATCATCACTTTCTGCATGAACATCCAAATCTTTACGATAGGAGAGGAGAAGAACAGCTACAAGAGAAACTTCAAGTTCTGACAAAGAAATTTCAAACTTTTGAAACAACCGTTCTCCTAATTTCTTAGACACCTGATACTCTATTCTTTTTCTTATCAAAGAAAATTCTTTCTCTATATCCTGATGTCTTTCTTGATACTGTTCAACATTATGACAGCTTAACAGCAAATAAGGTAAAACCTGCAACATAAAAGTTACTTCATGATGGTTTATTTTCTTCCCTAAATCTTGTTCAACTAAAGGAACCTGTTCCTTAAAAAATTGGTTCATTTCAACAGAAAGCAAACACTCATCATCTAACCTCTCTTTCATCTTATCTTCTAAAATAGATACAAAAGTGGCATTCTCTTCCATAAAAATATGATATAGAAGCGATTGAAGATACTGAATTTTATTAAGAGGGTGGGCATGAAGGTGGTATCCCTGTGACTTGCTCACTTGCAAGGTCACCTGATATTGTTCCAAAGTTAGTTGATAACGAATACTATTCAAATCATTGAGAACAGTATTCCTAGATACCTCTGTTAACTCCATCAATTTTTCAATCGTAATACGTTCTTTAGAAATACCTATCCATAGTAACATTATCATCATACGTTCATGCGCACTCATGATATAATCGTACGAATCTACTTCCGATAATAGTTCACAACAAGCATCTCTCTGCTCTTCCGTTAAGTGAATACCAATTCGTGGAATACTAATGATGTGAAGCGCCTCGTCATCCAGAGCAGCATTGATTTTGTCAATGTGATAATAAATTTTCCTTCTTGACTCTTTCAAATCTTTCGAAATCGCCATAATCGTTTTGGACGTTTCTTGATCCATCAAATATTGAAGCAAATCACAACTTGCCTTATCCAGTACCATATTTCATACTCCTCTATCAATCAACTGCCTTGAAAACAACTTTATAATAGTATCACATTAACCAACGCATTTCAATTATCAATAGTAGTCTCTTAATAACGAATACTTACAATTACAAAAGCGAGGCTTGGATCGAAAGGTCCTAGCCTCTTTTCAATTCATTTTCTTATTTCTTTTGACCGTAATAAGCATTTGGTCCATGTTTACGTTGGTAGTGCTTTTCTAGGATGTACTGGGGAGCAGGTTCAACCCTTGGATTGATTTGCTCTGTGAAGCGATTCATCTTAGATACTTCCTCTAGTACAACAGAGTGATAGACAGCATTCTCTGGGTTTTTGCCCCAAGTGAATGGACCGTGATTTCGTACGACAATCCCTGGTACTTCAACTGGGTTAAGTCCGCGACGTTCAAACTCTTCTACGATAACCAGGCCGGTATCCTTTTCATAGGCCACTTCTACTTCGTTCTTGGTCAAACTACGGGCGCAAGGGATTGAACCGTAGAAATAATCTGCGTGGGTTGTTCCGTAGAAAGGAATATCGCGTCCAGCTTGAGCCCAACCAACTGCTTCTGTCGAATGGGTGTGGACCACACTACCAATTTCTGACCAAGCCTTATATAACTGCACATGAGTTGGAAGATCAGAAGATGGTCTTAAATCCCCTTCTAGGACCTCACCATCTAGATCAGTCACTACCATGTTTTCAGGTGTCAATTCGTCATAATCTACGCCTGATGGTTTGATAACAATGACACCTAGTTCGCGATTGACTTCAGATACATTACCCCAGGTAAATTTGACAAGTCCATGTTTCGGTAATGATTGATTGGCATCACAGACTCGTTTACGCATAGCATTGATTACTTGATTCATCTTACATCAAACCTGCTTTCTTAATTAGTGGGTAGAGAAAAGCTTGGGCCTCTTGAATAGCTGCGCGTGTTTCTTCTACAGTTTCACAATTTTCAGACCACATTTCGATTAGGAAAGGACCATTATAATTGGTTTGCTTTAAAATATCGAAAGCTTCTTCCCATTTGACACAACCTTGCCCAAAAGGTACATCTCGGAACTGACCCTTTGAATTTTCTGTCACTGCATAAGTATCCTTGAGATGGAGAGCTGCGATGGCATGATGGCCAAGATAAAATTCACTGTAGACATCATTATGCCATGCAGACACATTCCCAATATCTGGATAGACAAAGAGGTAGGGGGAGTCAATCTCTTTCTCTACAGACAAATATTTTTCGATGCTATTAATGAAAGAATCATCCATAATTTCAATAGCAAGTACCACCTGAGCTTCTTCAGCCCAGTCACAGGCTTTTCTCAAATTTTTGATAAAACGTTGGCGTGTCTGGGGTGACTTTTCCTCATAGTAAACGTCGTAACCAGCTAATTGAATCGTACGAACTCCCAAATCTTGGGCTAATTCGATACATTTTTTCATGAGTTCTAGAGATTTTTCCTCTAGAACTGGATCATTTGATCCCAATGGGTAGCGACGATGGCCTGAAAAACAGATAGAAGGAATACGAACACCAGTTTCATAGATTGCTTTGACAACTTCCAAGCGTTCTTCCTTACTCCAGTCAAGTCTTGCTAAACGCTCATCACGTTCGTCAATAGACATCTCGACAAAATCAAAGCCTAACTTCTTTGCAAAATTTAAACGTTCTAGCCAAGTAAAGTGTATCGGGGTTGCCTTTTCATAAATTCCAATTGGACGTACCATAGTTTACCCCCAAATTCGTTTGATTTCATCCTTGAAGGCACGCGCTGCTCCTGCTGGATCCACAGCCTCTGTAATTCCACGACCTGCGATAAAGGTAAAGACATCAACACCTTCAAAGAGTTTGAGAGTATCTACATCTAGACCACCTGTTACAGATACACGGAAGCCCATGTCAATGAGTTTTTTAACCTTATTAAGGTCTTTTTCACCCCAAGTTTCACCAGCAAGAAGAGCATCACGAGATTGGTGATAAATAGCTTGTGAGATACCTGCATCTAGCCAAAGCTGAGCTTGTTCAAAAGTCCAATCGCCATAAAGCTCGATCTGGATTTCGCCTCGTTCTCCTCGTTCAGTCTTGATAGCCTTTAGAGCTGCTTCCATAGTAGGGATGGTTGCACAACAGATACAAGTCATCCAGTCTGCTCCACGAACCGCATTATTTTTAGCAACTGTTCCACCAGCATCAGCACATTTTGTGTCTGCCACAATAATCTTATCCGGGAAAAGGCTACGCAAGACTTCAACCAGTTCACTTCCAACTTGAAGCAAGCAAACAGTTCCAGCTTCGATAATATCTACTTCCTGACCAACAGAAACAGCTGCTTTAATCGCTCCTTGCAAGTCTGAATGATCTAATGCAACTTGTAAATTAGGTATTCTTTTTGTCATTTCTTTATTCCTCTTTCTAACTTTCCAAATCCAATCCTTCGAGATAAGGGCTATCCTTAGATTCTTCAATCATAGCCAAGACATCTTCTTTAGTCTGGCAAGCCTGTAAACGTGCAATAGAATCTTCTAATTCAAACAGGGCAATGATTTGTGGAATTGCTACACTTGTGTGAATTTTTGAGCTTGTTGCTGCTAGTGCCAACAAAACAGATACCTCTTTCCCATCTGAAAATACAACAGGATTTTGTAAGGTAATCAATGAAAAGGCATCACTTTGCACACCCGCTTCAGGTCTAGCGTGGGGCATAGCCATACCTGGCATCAAGATATAGTAAGGGCCATACTCTTCAGTCGATTCAATGATAGCATCGTAATACTCTGGCAAAATTGCCCCACTTTCAATCAAGGGATCTACTGCTACCTTGACTGCTTCTTTCCAATCGTGAGCCTCTAAACCTAGTCGGATCGAGTCATTGTCAATTAAAGCTTGTTTTAAATTCATATCTGCCTCCTTTATTTAAAGAGGGAGAAGGACAGAAACGATAACTCTCAGTTTCTGTCCAACCCCCTCCAACCTTTTACTGTAGTGCTTGACTGAGTTTTTCAGTGATTTCTTTATCATCCATCAAGTTGTCAAGCCCAATTAACTTCCCATTAGTTCGCCCTTCCAATTCTTGAATCAAATGAAGAGAAGCGATTACGATGTCATATCCTGCTGCTAAACCTTTAGCTTCACCGACACTGCATGAATTGACTGTAAAATCTGTTTGATTAAGCTTACGGAGAGCATTTTCGACCTTCATCTTGATAACCATTGATGAACCCATTCCATTTCCGCACGCTGCTAATACTTTAACCATTTTATTTCTCCTTTTTCTAGATACTAAGCTTCTTCTTGAACTTCACCGTTGTAATATTTCTCTTTATCTTTTGCTTTGGCAAATTGAAGTTGAGGAATAACAAGCAAGAAGAGACACACAAGTACATAACCAACAATACCAAGGTATTTGAAGATATATCCAAATCCAAGCCATGGGAATTCAAAGTCGATATTTCCATGGTAACCACCATAAGATGCTAAATCAAGAAGAGCTACACAGAGAGCTCCTAAAGCAACTTGGAGAACACCTGAGATGAATGATAGGATAACAGCCGCTTTCCATCCGCCGCGTTTATCAGCGTAGACCGCAATGGCTGCATTGTCAAAGAACACTGGTACAAATCCTGTAATAATAAGAATCGGATTTTTAAAGACGATGAGCAAGACAATTGTGATCAATTGACCAATCAAACCAAAGGCAAATCCTGACAAGACAGCGTTTGGAGAACCAAATCCATAAGAAGCTGCAACGTCCACCGCTGGGAATGAACCTGGCAACAATTTGTTTGAAATACCTTGGAAGGCGTTTGTCAACTCAGATACGAACATGCGGACACCTTGCATCAAAACGAACAAGTAAACTGAGAAGGTAAAGGCTGTTTGGATAATGTACATAAAGAAATCTTGTTTAGCAGGATTGAATAGAGTTCCTGAAGTGATGACTTCTTTATTAGACATAATGTCTGGACCCAAGATTAAAAGAATGGCTCCGAAGAATACGAGCATCAAGGTAGCAGATGCAACAACTGTATCGTGGAAGATTGAGAGGAACTTAGGTAATTTAAGATTGTCTAAACTTTCTTCTTTCTTACCAAAGCGTCCTGCTATTTTATCTACAAACCAGATTGCAAATTGTTGTTGATGACCAATCGCAAACCCACCACCACCAGTCAAGCGTTGAGTTGCTTCAACAGTCATATTTGAACTAACTGCCCAGTAAAGTCCACAGATGATACCGATTGCCGCTGTACCATAAGCATTGCGCAATTGTGGAACTAAGAATAGAACCATAAGAGATACGGTTGCAGCTTGTTGTACCATGATGTGCCCAGTAATAAAGAGGGTTCTTACCTTCGTAATCTTGCGAAGAGCTACAAGCAAGATATTTATTCCGAAACCAATCAATAGAGCTGTAGTTGCAGTTCCAACAAAATCTGGAAACTCTGCTGCAATTTTGTTGTTTGCTGCAGCAAGTCCAAAGTAAGGGTCGATAACCGCTGCACCAATTTGGAATTTGTAGTTAAGGGCTGCTAAGATCGGACGGAAGGTTGTAACCAAACCACCCGCACCCACGTTGAGCAACATATACCCTACTGTTGCTTTAACAAACCCTGAGAAAACGTCATGGGCAGGTTTTTTCAAAAGTGCGTATCCTATCAACACCAATAAACCTACAAAAAATGCGGGATTCTGCAAAATATTGCTAGAAAACCAATTTAGAACACTTGAAATGACTTCCATAATTGTTCTCCTTTTGAATTGTTTTTGTAGGTTTATTATATAATTTGAAAGCGTAAACAAAAAGACCAAGAATTACACAGCGGACTGTTCACTCTTGGACTGTATGATTTATGATATTTTAATGATTAGCTTAGTTTCTCGTAGCTAGATAAAATGGAAGAATTTTATCATAAGATTTCAGTATGGCTTCTACGATTTCTTCTTCAGATGAATTCTCTGTTATAGGGACATCTGCTTTAACTAACACTTTGCGAACTTCCTGATTGGATAGTTTATTTCTTAAAATTTGACGGTTCTCCTCAGTAGCCTCCCACCGTTGACTTTGACCATCAGAGTAGGATAGATAATAAATCCCTTCTACCACTGGAACTTCTAACACCTTGGCTTGCTTGCCTAGAGTCTGCTCATCCTTCTTGCGCTCGATAAAACTGACTTCTAGTGAGACCCCAAAATCAGAAGAACTTCCATACAAACGTAAGGCTAGCATAGGCTCTGTCACTTTCCCCTCACGCTGTAGATAAACCCAAAAATGTGGTCGCAAACGCTGGGCCTGATTCATCCACTGGCTAGTCTGTTGGAGTTGCCATTCTGGATGGCTTGCTTGAAAGGCTTTGGCTAGCTCTGTAAAAGCCTTTCTGGCATCTTGACCTTTGTGGTGAAATTCCAGCATTTTCTCTCGTTCTTCCCCAGCTTTATCTGGATTACGGTACTGCAAACCTGCAAAGTCTAGATAGTCTCTTATCTTATTAAACATACGCTTAACCTCTTCTAACTAGCAAAAAATGGCTCTATAATATTTGTAGTGGGTAAATCCCCTATGGATATTATGGAGCCTATTTTGTTGTAGAAAAAAAGTCCCATAAGATCTATAATGAAAAGCAACCAAACCATCATTAGAAAGAATCCTATGGAACAATTACATTTTATCACAAAATTACTAGACATTAAAGACCCAAATATCCAAATTATGGATGTCATTAATAGGAATACCCACAAGGAAATCATCGCTAAACTGGACTACGACGCTCCATCTTGTCCTGAGTGTGGAAGTCAAATGAAGAAATATGACTTCCAAAAACCGTCTAAGGTTCCTTACCTTGAAACGACTGGTATGCCTACTAGAATTCTCCTTAGAAAACGTCGATTCAAGTGCTATCATTGCTCGAAAATGATGGTAGCTGAGACTTCTCTCGTCAAGAAGAATCACCAAATCCCTCGTATCATCAACCAAAAGATTGCCCAGAAGCTAATTGAGAAGACTTCTATGACCGATATTGCCCGTCAGCTGTCTATTTCAACTTCAACTGTTATTCGCAAGCTCAATGACTTCTGTTTTAAGTCTGATTTTTCTTACCTCCCTGAGATTATGTCCTGGGACGAATATGCCTTCACTAAGGGAAAGATGAGTTTCATTGCTCAAGATTTTGATAAGCTCAATATTATCACTGTTCTTGAGGGTAGAACACAAACTATCATAAGAAATCATTTTCTGCGCTACAATCGCTCTGTTCGTTGTCAGGTGAAAATCATTACTATGGATATGTTTAGTCCTTACTATGACTTGGCTAAACATCTTTTTCCGTATGCCAAAATCGTTCTAGATCGCTTCCACATTGTACAACATCTTAGCCGTGCTATGAGTCGTGTTCGTGTCCAAATCATGAAGCAATTTGAGCGAAAATCTCATGAATATAAGGCTATCAAGCGCTACTGGAAACTCATTCAACAGGATAGCCGTAAACTGAGTGATAAGCGATTTTATCGCCCTACTTTTCGCATGCACTTAACCAATAAAGAGATTATTGACAAGCTTTTGAGCTATTCAGAAGACTTGAAACACCACTATCATCTCTATCAACTCTTGCTTTTTCACTTTCAGAATAAGGAACCGGAGAAATTTTTCGGACTCATTGAGGAAAATCTAAAGAAAGTTCATCCTCTTTTTAAGACTGTCTTTAAAACCTTTCTAAAGGACAAAGAGAAAATCGTCAATGCCCTTCAGTTACCCTATTCTAATGCCAAATTAGAAGCAACCAATAATCTCATCAAACTTATCAAACGCAATGCCTTTGGTTTTCGGAACTTTGAAAACTTCAAAAAACGGATTTTTATCGCTCTGAATATCAAAAAAGAAAGGACGAAATTTGTCCTTTCTCGAGCTTAGCTTTTCTTCAACCCACTACAGTTGACAAAGAGCCCAAAAAATCAGGAGGACCCTGATTTTACTTATTCTGTATCTACAACGACATAGCGATTGGGCTCGTCACCTTCAGAGTAACTAGTCACACCATCCATACGTGAAATAATACGATGGATAATCTTGCGTTCGCTATTCGACATTGGATCTGTCTGATGACTACGTCCTTCTTCTAAAACACGGGTCGCCAATTTTTGAGCATAGGTCTGCAAGACTTCTGCACGATGTTCAACGTAATCATTGACATTAATAGTAATGTAGAAGGTTCTTGAATAGCGGTTGTAAAGATAATTTTGAGCCAATAGTTGCAAGGCCTTCAAGACTTTACCATGGTAGCCGATAATACGACCTGGTTCGTTAGTATCAATTTGCAAATTGATACTACGACGGTTATAATCATTTGAAAGTGTGGCCTCAACATCCATGTCATCAATAATCGTTTGAACATAAGTCGTGACTTCCGTAGCTACTTGTTCAATATCAAAGCTCGGTTCAACCTTCAAGCCCAAGTCTTCTAGTTCTTGACTTTCAGTTTGCTCAGCTTGGTTTTCAATATTAGGAGTTTCTACTTCTTCGAGAGCAGTTTCTTCAAGTTGTAATTCATTTAAAATCTCAATGTGACCAGTTTCTTCCAAGATAGTGCTGGCATGTCTTTCATGTTTTAAGATTTCAGCCTTGACTTCATCAGAAATACCTTGGCCTTCCTCTTCAATCTTTTTAATTGCTTCTACAACATGACCCAAATCAACAGTTGCTTCACTGACTGTTTTAACAGGCTCATTCAAATCATTGATTTGTTTTGGAACTCCCTTTACAGCTTGTTGGTTTGCTTTTACAACTGTCGTTTCACTAATAGCATCGATATCCACTTGGGCTGGTTTTTTACCAAATAAACCAAGAAATCCTTTTTTCTCTCGAGAAATGACTTTGATATGAGCCTTCATTCTTGGAATATCTAATTCTTTCAATCCTTTCTGGATTGCTTCTTCAACAGTTGAACCTGTAAATACTACCATTA
Source organism: Streptococcus mitis (assembly GCA_001560895.1). Classification (NCBI taxonomy): domain Bacteria; kingdom Bacillati; phylum Bacillota; class Bacilli; order Lactobacillales; family Streptococcaceae; genus Streptococcus; species Streptococcus mitis. The sequence continues at coordinate 228,955 of CP014326.1, read as the reverse complement.
CCAGATTCCTCCTTATTATTTCGTTTTCTGAGCTTTTTCTTGGCTTTTCTTTTTCTATTTTCCAAATCTTTCTGTGCCTGTACTACCGCCTCGCGCTCTGCGATAATCTTGAATGGATTATTCAAGAAATAGGTTTGCAAGACTTGATAAGCATTAGACACTGTCCAGTAGAGAGCGACTCCACCTGGTGCATAAACTGCAAAGATAAAAATCAAGACTGGAATCCCATACATCATCGCAGTCGTAGCACCATTACGCTCAGACAAGGCTTTGTTGGACAACCAAGTACTTAAAAAGGTAAATACTGCTGCTAAAATCGGAAGAACAAGGGTTGTATCCACACCACCAAGATTAATCCATAAGAAATGTCCTGTCTTTAAAAAGTCAACTCTTGATAGAGCTTGGAACAAGGCCAAGATAACCGGCATCTGAATCAAAATCGGCCAAAGAGAATCTGACTGTCTGACACCCATTTCTTTAAAGACTTTACGCATTTCTTGCTCTAGCTTGGTTCTGCTTTCCATATCTCGACCTGGATATTGTTCTCGAAGCGCCTTAATGCGTGGTTGAGCTTCTTGCATTTTTCTAGAAGCCACCATTTGCACTTGGAAGACTGGCAAGAGGACTGTACGAATCAAGACCGTAAAAAGGATAATCCCCACTCCGATACTGATATCAAACGATAAAAAGCGAATAATTTCCGCAAAGAAGTAAACAAATTTACTCCAAAAATCAGCCGAATCGGCTGTAATATCGCTAGTTGCCCCATTTGTTGCACAGGCTGTCATGATCAATAGGGACAGTCCTAGCAAACTAGTCAACTGTAGTTTCTTTTTCACTCCCATTTCCTTCCTGGTAAATCTTTGATAATTTTAATACGTGGAGTAGATTTTTCTCCATCTCTGCGTATCCCAAGGTTTCGACTCCTTTTCGAGCAATGACAACAAAATCGACATCTTCTACCAGACTCCCTTTTGCATTCTGGATAATATGCCGAATCCGTCGCTTGATTTGATTTCTAGTGACGGCATTCCCCAGTTTTTTGCTAACTGATAGACCTACTCGAAAATGGTTTTTCTGATTTTCTAATTGGTAGACAACAAATTTGCGATTGGCAAAACTTGTTCCTTCCTTGAAAATCGCCTTAAAATCTTTCTCTCTTTTTACACGAAAGTTTTTCTTCAAAACTCAACTCCATCTATTAAATTACTACTATTATACCATATTTTTCAAAAAAGCCAATCATAGCAAGGTTTTGGACATTTCCATCAGAAAAAGAAGCTGGAAAAATCTCTTTCCCAACTCCTTGTACGGAATATTTTTTCTGATTTTAGTTATTTTTTCAAGCGTTCAACGTCACGGGCAATGACTAATTCTTCATCTGTTGGAATAACCAAGACACGAATCTTCGCTGTCTCTGTTGAGATGTCTCCTGTCACGCCAAAGATATTCTTTTCTGGATCAACATCACAGCCAAACCAAGAGATACCTGAGATAACATCTTCACGTACGTTTGCAGCATTTTCACCGATACCTGCTGTGAAAATAATAGCATCTGCTCCATTAAGGACCGCAAGGTATTGACCGATATGTTTTTGAATGCGGTCAACATACATTTCATAAGCCAAAGTGGCATCGTGGTCCCCTTCTTCCATAGCGGCAATCACATCGCGCATATCACTAGATTTACCTGAAACACCCATAAGCCCTGATTCACGATTAAGGACGCGACTAATGTCTTCAGGCGTGTTAAAGTCCTCTGTATATTGCATTAAGTAAGGAATGATAGCTGGGTCAATATCCCCTGTTCGAGTTCCCATCATCACACCACCAAGTGGAGTGAAGCCCATTGAAGTATCGACAGATTGACCACCTTTAACGGCTGTAATAGAAGCACCATTACCGATGTGGCAAGTAATCAATTTCAAGTCTTCTAATGGACGTCCCAAGAGTTTTGCAGCTTCTCCTGCTACAAACTGGTGACTTGTACCGTGGGCACCATATTTACGAACCTTGTTTTCTGTGTAATATTTTGTTGGTAGAGGATAGCGATAAGCTTTCTCTGGCATAGTTGTGTGGAATGAAGTATCAAAAACAACTACACTGGTAATGTCTGGCAACAATTCCTTGAAGGCGCGAACACCTGCTGCATTGGCTGGATTATGGAGAGGAGCCAACAAACTCAACTCTTCAACTTTTTCTAAAACATCCCCTTCAACAACTGTTGATTCTTTGAAATATTCTCCACCTGCAACAACACGGTGTCCAACACCTGTAATCTCATCATAAGCCTTGATAATATCGAAACGAATCAAGTCATCCAATAAGATTTTAACAGCTTGTGTGTGATTTTCGATATCCAAAATTTGTTGTTCAGAACGGCCATCAAATTTTACAGTTGAAATAGAATCTTTCAAACCAATCCGTTCAATTAAACCTTTAGCAAGAACTTTTTCCTCTGGCATTTGATAAAGTTGCCATTTCAAACTTGAACTTCCCGCATTGATTGCAATTGTTTTTGTCATAACATGATACCCCTTTTTTAAGCGTTTTCATCTATTATAACAAAATCTATTTTATATTTCAGTACCTTGAGTCCATTTTTGAAAATTTTCTTTAAATTTCATTAAAACACTTGCATCTTGCAGGCTAGCAAGTGGATAAACAAAAGGCTCTACTGCTACTTCACTTTTCTTCTGTAGGATAAAAATAGTCTTAGATTGTTTGGCATTGGCAAAGAGATTTTCAGGCAGACTAATCATGGCAACCAGACTTGCCTCCTCTTTCAACCATCCTTTCAACAAATCACTTTGGGGGCTGGTCAATAAATCACTCGGAGCTAGAAAAATAGCATATCCGTCTGACTTGAGATACTTAAGCCCTTGTTCCATGAGCAAGTGATGGGCGTAGGTATGTTCTTGGCTAGAAGCAACTTGATGGCGTGACGCAACGGCATCATCAGGATAATAACCGACAGGCAAGTCGCTGATGACCACGTCGCTTTCTTTGAGCATTTGTGGACGAACGGCATCTCCTTGGACAAAACCAGCCTGCAAACCAATTACATCTGCCATACTAGCCGCCAAATCAATCAGCAAATCATCCACTTCCATTCCCAAGTAATCCACTTTTTTAGCAAGCGAGGTCAAGAAAGTAGCGCCCAGAATTCCCATGCCAGAACCCATTTCGAGGATAGTGATTTCCTTCTCTGTAAACAACTCTTCCACAATAAACACCAAAAGCAAAGCAATAGCATCCGGTGTAAACTGGTGATTAGCCTGCAAGGGTTCTGTTTGCCCAGCCTTCATCAAGAGAAACTGGTAGGTCTTGAGCCATTCTTCTTTGCGAAGCGCTAATAGTTTAAGGGCCTGATTGTTCTCTTTGACCTGCTCTAGCTCAGTTTCACCATCCAGATAGATGCTATTTTGCTCCACCAGGGCGTCATAAAAATTGGTCGCCAAATCACTTTGGATAATTTGGACATTCTCTAGTAAATACGTATAAGCTTGTTCAATTTTTTCAAAATCCATATTCCTATCTTATCAAATTTCCCTTCTTTTTTCCATCCTTATAGAAAAATCACTCCCTGACTAGGCGAGTGATTTTTGGGCTACTGTTAAAAAGAGTTCTGAGTAATTTCCTTGAAACAGGTCTTCAGCGCTATAGAGAATCTGACTATGCACCGATGAAAAACCATGATCAATTAGCTTGTTTTCCAGTTCACCTAAATCAAATCCATGATGGTTAGCTTCTGTCTTGGTAAAATCGGCAATAAGGAGTCGCCCATCTTCCTTCAAATGCTGATGAAACAGTGAGAGAGCTGCATCCAAATCAGGCATATGATGAAGAACCCGACTAACAACAATGCAATCAAACTCTTGCTTCAAGGGATTTTTCAGTAAATCGTGCTCCAAAAACTGGATATTCTTGATGTCTTGCTGCTCTGCTTTCAAACGAGCCTGCTCCAGCATTTTCTCAGAAATGTCTACAAGAGTGACTGACTTAGCCTGCTTGGCTAGGGGCAAAGCTAATAGACCCGTCCCACCACCAAAATCCAGAATTTCTTTGTCTGATAGAAGATCAAGCTGTTTCTCGACCGCTTGACAAACCAAGTTTGCAAGAAAGATATTTTTAGGGGAATCGAAAGTTTCTGCTTTGTGGTTAAAATCATGTTTCATGCTTTTAGTTTAGCACAAAGTAGCTTGATTAGCTAGGAATTCTCTTTCTTTTCAGGCTTCTTTTCCGATTTTTTCCTCTCTGCTTGATCACTTGAATCAGTCGCTGCCTCTTTCTTTTCATCTGTTTTCTCTTCTTTGATTTTGACTGAAGGAAATAGGAACTCATATTGGCTCTTAGGCGTGTGAACCCTTGTCACCAAGTTTGTTTTCTTATTTTGATAACTCACCTGACCCAGATTAAAGGCCTGTTCTCCACTTTCTTGTTCAGCTTTATCCTTGGTTCGCTTGGCCATGGCAAAAGCGATTAACTTTTCTTTATCCAAAGCATAGTCTTGATAGTGGGCGACTTGTCGGTTCAAGTAAAATTGCAACAAAAGACTAAAGATGGCTGCCATGGTGACTGCATAGAGGAGAACTCCCGCCTTAACTTTTTTCTTTTTCCACACGATAGATGAACTCCCTTTCTAAGCCTTTTTGAAACTGGAAACGAAAACGAACCACTTGATTGTCCTCTGTAATTTGAGCTGATTTGAGTCCATAAACCATAGGTTGATAACCCCGTCCACTGGCATCGGTTTTCCGAAAATCATCTGATTTTGACTTACCTATAGAAATATCCTTGCCATCCTGCTTCACATATATACGATTACCTTCCACTTTTTCGAACTGCGAACGGTCTAATTCTGCCTCCAGCTGATCCACAAACAAGAGCCACTCCTTTTGCTCGCTTTGTTGCTGGTAGCGAACTTCTGAAATGAGGAGCTGACTCATGGCCTGAAATAGGAGTAAACTTCCACTGATGACAATGAGAGCAATCAGGGATTCCAACAAGGTAAAAGCCTTGACCTTATGGCTCTTTGATAGCCAACAACTGTTCTGAACCATGGTAGACCTCCAATCCCTTTTCACTAGAAAACACCTGAATCTCAACTCCGTTGATGTTTACCTGATTTTGACCTGTCTGCAGGGCCATCTTAGCTACACGCAAGACTTCTTCCTTTTGCAAGATTCTTGCTTCTTCCTGCCTATTCTTCTGAATTTGTCCCAAAAGAAGGGTCGCAATGCTGGCAAAGATAGCTAAAGCGACTACTGCTTCCAGTAAAATCACTGCCCTAATTTTTTGTTTCCTTAATGCGTTTAATTTTTCCATTTCCTAAATATAATTGATAACGAATCGCTCCTTTGCTGGTCTGAAATTCAACCTTAGCCAGGGACGAATTACCCCCAGCTCGGTCAAATGTAATACTTTGTCCTGAGGGTGCCTGAATTCCTTTAGGAACTGTCAACTTTTGACTGCCATTACTGATCGTCTGCCCATCTAAGTTTAGACTAGTCTTTTGCTGACTGGCTACACTGCGTTTTTGGGTTTCCCGATAGAGTTCTTCAAACTCCATAAAGAAAATCTGCTCCTCTACCGCCGCAAAAGTGGACTGAACAGAACCAGATAAACCCAAGGCAATGATACTCACAAGTCCCAAAACCAAGAGACTTTCAAGCATGGTAAAGGCCTTAATCCGCGACCGTTTGAGTCTTATTTTGTTTTGCATGATATTCTTTATAAGCTTTAGCTTGCTCTTCTGTGATGCGTTCATCTGCTTGTAATTTGCTTAGAGTAGCCTCTTCATTTTTATTCAAACTATAAAGCTCTGCCTGGCTTTCCACCACCTTAACAACAGCAGCTTTTCCTTTGTCATTGACTGCCTCTTTTTGCTTGGTCAGATTAGGCACAAAGAGCAAGAGAAGCACACTGATGATTAAAAGGACCACCAACATCTCTACCAGTGTGAAAGCTTTAACCTTAGCTTTTTTCAAGAACGTCATCATTTTTTTCATTTTAAAAATTTACCTCCATATTTTGATACATGGGCATCAGCATTGCCGCATAAAGTAAAACGATAATCAGAGCCACAAAGATAAAGACCAGTGGCTGCACCAGATTCATGGTGCGGTTGACTCGGGTAAAAAAGGCTTCCCAAGTTTTTTCAGCATAGATTTCCAACTCACTACCCAGCTTGGACTTGACTTCCCCATACTCAATAATGAGACTCAACTCCTTTTTAAAGAAAGGATAGGTTGCTATGGTTTGAGAAAATTCCCGACCATTTTGTAGGGCTTGAGCTAGGTCTTGACCGATTTCTTTAAAGAGTTGGGAACCTTGTTCCTGCATCATTTGAAAAATCTGCGTTAGTTCCATCCCTTGAGAAATCATATTCCCCCATTCACGCGCATAATAGGCTGTCAGATAGGTCTGCACAAAAATTCCAAAGAAGGGAATGCGTGCCAAGATAGAAAAGACGCGCATCTTCGAACTTCTTTTATAAAAAGTGAGTGCTAAAAGGACATCTACTGAAACAAAGCCTACCATTCCTAGAAAAATTTGTGGCAGATTGCCAATAATTTGGGTGGCGATATTACTACTATCCAGTTGTGGTAGTAGGTAGTTACGCAGTCCCAGCATAATTAAGAGAAGAAAACCCAGCAAAATCAAGGGATAGGTCGCTACTTCAATTAATTTTTTCTTGACCTTGGCCAGATTGTCCAGATATTCTTCTATCTTTCCCAAACTCAGGTGAAGATTCCCATGGACTTCAGCTAGAGATAACTGGGTGACAATAGCACTTGAAAATCCCAAACTTTCCATCATTTCTGAAAATGATTTCCCCTGAGACAAGCCCGTGCGCATCTGGGTCACACACTGCTTTTCCAACAAAGCACTCCTATCTAAAAAGGAGATAGTCTCCACCAGATGAAAACCGCTGGAAAAGAGATTGTTAAACAAGGTGATGATATTTTTTTGCTTAGCTGTAGCTAATTTTTTCCGTCTCAGCCTGAAGACTTGTGATATGTCCATCTTTAAGAAGCTGGTCAATCTGTTCATTCCAGCTAATTGGCTGGTGTTCTTGATAGTCTTTGTTTGCAAAGTCAACGATTCCTCCTCCCCCAATCAATCTCTGGTAGCAGACTCCTTGCAGAACGACTGCCAATTCCTCTTCACTCACGCCCAACTCCAGCAAGCGTTCATAAACACCTCGGATACTCTTGGCATGAATGGTTGAAAAGACTGTCGCCCCTGTCAGACTGGCTCTGACCACTGCACGCGCCGTCTCACTGTCACGAATTTCTCCGATAATCAAGAGATCTGGTCGATGACGCAAAGAAAGTTTGATTAGATTTTCATAGGTCAACCCGATTGCTTCGTTCAACTGCAACTGAAGCATGTCGTCCTGCTTGATTTCGACAGGATCTTCAATGGACATGACTTGTTGTCCTTTAAAAAGAGACTTGGCCAATTCATGCATCAAAGTCGTCTTGCCACTTCCGACTGGACCAGCAAAAAGATAGAGTCCTCGTTGCCTGTACTGCTTGCCCAGTTCTTCAATATCCTGAAACCAAAAATGCAACTCCTGCTCCTCATCGTGCAACAAGCGAATAACTAAACTTTCATGACCTCGATAATCGCCTACTGTAGATAAACGTAGGGACGTCGTCTTCTGGTCATATTCATAATCACAGGAACCTAGCTGACTACGTCGCTTTTCTCCCACATTCATACCCGCCACAAACTTAAAGTGGCTGATGACGGACGCAAACTTTTCAAAATCATAACAACCGATTTTACAACGCTCGTCTCCTATCCTCATATGAAGCTCATAGGCGTCTAACTTAGGGACAAAATAAATATCCTGCGCCCCTTTTTTCCGGGCCGAACGAATGATTTCTTGTGCAATTTCTTGAACCATACTTACCTCCTCACCTATACTATTCGCAAAGATTTGGGAAAATAAAAAAAAGCAACTCCAAAAAGTTACTTTTTCTCTATTTTAATTTCATTCGGCAAGAACGGTGCCTTTCCTGACCAGTTTGTTTTTCATAGCCCGGACGTAATTTTTCATCTGGGATAACCTGCTCATCCTGCAAAAGAGCCAAAGAATGATATTGTTGTAAATACTCATCACATTCATCACACCAGCGTTGGTCTTCCGGATCCCAGAAAATGGTCATCAAGTCACTTCTACTTTTATAAAGAGGAGACTCTTGTTCCAATCTAAACCAGCAAGTCTTGTAGTATTTGAGAGCATCATAATACTGGTCAAATTTCTTACTTGCTACAATATCTTCTTCCCAACCTTCTAAGAACCACCACGGTTCAAAATCTCCGTACATTTCTATAACACGATACATATTCATTCATTCCTTTGTACCGTATATTATAACCAATTCCGCCAAACAAGAAAAGAAATATGCTCATTTCTTATTTATCTAAAGTTGAGCGATAACTTCCTCAGTTGTCAAAACTTGGTTGGCAATGTAGCCGTAGTTTGTCAGTGCAGCTTGGTAGGCTTCTTCACCTGGAGCACCGACAGCATCGTTAACAACAATGACATTGTAGCCTAATTCTATGAGTTCACGCATGTGTGAATCCACGCAGAGATTAGCATTCATACCAGCCAAGATGACGGTGTCGATACCATTTTTGCGGAGTTGAAGGTTAAGGTCGTTGCTTTCTGGGCCAAAGATTTTATGTCCGTTGACAACAATAGTATCTTCATCCAAAAATGGTTTAATCTCTTCAATCATATCTGCTCCAGAGCCTTCTGGAATTGCTGAATATTGACTATCACGCCAAAACATTTCGTTTTCAATCATCATCGTTTCACCAGCAGCTTTAAATTGCCACTTGTGATCGTGTGGATAGAAGTAGTGCGGTGAGATAAAACGCTTGTAGCCACGCTCTTTAGCAAGAGCGAAAAGCTTTGTCAGATTTTCAATAGTATTAACTTTTTCAAGAACGTCTTTAGTTGCTCCGAATCCTTTACCAGTATGTTTTAGGAATTCAACTTGTGGGTCTGTGATAACAAATGCGACATTTTTCTGATTGAACATGAGGTTCCTCCTAATATGATTTGATTAACAGCCAATAGGAATTTAGACTGTTAGTTTGATGATTTTCCAAATGGTAGTTTTAGTTATATACTGACCGTTCGGTACAATTATAATAACATCTAAAATTGAATTTGTAAATCAATTTGCTCAGAACAAAAATTTTAATGATAAAACAGTGGCAAAAGGTGGTGGTTTCAATTGTTTGGTCTCAGACTCTGAATCTGCTATAATAGGAAAAAAGAGAGGTGAGCAGATGAGCGTTAAAGAGCGTATTTTACAAAGTGCTGAGGAATTGATTTATCAGAAGGGTTATGTGGCCACCTCCATCAGTGACATCATGGAGGCAGCTGATGTTGGCAAGGGGCAGCTTTATTATTATTTCACATCTAAGAAGGAAATTGGTTTGACGGTCATTCAAGATATTTTAGCAAATTGGCGAAAAGAGCTTTTTGAAGATATTTTTGAAGCAGACAAGTCTGACAGTGACAAGTTTTCGGATATGATTGACTGGGTTTATCAATTTCATGAAAGTCAGACGGTCTTTTATGGTTGCCCAATTGGTAATCTGATTGTGGAATTGTCCACAGAAGATGAGAACTTCCGCTGTCCTCTCAATGATTTTATGACCCAGTGGACAGAGAAGTTAGCCAGCCTCTTGCAAGACCTGCATGCTGACTGGTCAGAAGAGCGGGCGCATTTGCAGGCCCGTCAAGTCATCTCCAGTATTCAAGGAAGCATTGTCATTCTCAAAGTCAGCCAAGACATCCAAGTTTTGGAAAATAATATGACGGATTTGAAAAAGAATTATTGTTAATTTTTAGCCGAAGAATTAAAAGTATGTTAATTTATGGATTGTGGTTAAGAGGTAAGAATGACAACAGATATTAAAACTGAAATTGGTCATAGAGTAAGACAGGAACGTGAACGTCACAAATTGACGAGAGAAGAGGTCTGTGGACAGAATCTGACTTAATAATCAAACAGCTGATGCGTACTGAGCTTGGGCAATCCTTGCCAACAATTACTAAGTTACAATATTTATCTAAGCGATTAGAAGTTCCGATAGATACTTTTCTTGAAAATAAAGAACTAGCTCTTCCTGAGGAAGAGTTGCTGAGTCTAGACTTGATTGAAAGAATATTAGACTTGATAAGAACAGGGACAGGTAGTTTCGCTGAAGATATTTTTGATGATTATTTTAAGCAAGTTTACACATTCAATGATTTACTATTAATTGATTATTTTGCTATGCAATGTCAAGACTTGATTTATAGAAGAGAGCATTAGATAATTTTCGGATTAAGTTGTTGAAACAGCAATTAGTTAGTGATGAAATGTATAATGTAGAGCTACTATCAGTTCTTTGTGCCATAGCGGGTGTTTATGTTGTTCATAATGACTATAAGCATATGATATCTCTAGTAAAAAAGATGAATGAAATTTTATCAGTAACAATGTTGCAAGTCTATAAACCTGGAATTTCAGTATTTGAAGCTAAGTGCTATCTTTATTTTGAAAATGATAAAAATAAAGCAAAGGAACTTTATCACTCAGCAACTATACTAGCTGAACAATTTGATGATAAAGTATTTGATAAAAAATCCAGCCATCTGATGGATGACTGAATTTGATTTTCGAAGAGTATAAAATCTTTTTACTATCTAGGCTTCTGAGATATCGTTTTCGATAATGACCTTAATGGCATGGTGGTCTGCTGCCTTGCTGAAGACTTCATAGGCTTTTTCAATTTCACTTAATTTGAAATAATGAGTTACCAATTTTTCTGGTTCAATCTTATGACTTTCAAGTGCTTTCAACAATTGTGGAGTTGTATTTGTAGATACCAAACCAGTTGTTACATTGATGTTGCGAATCCAAAGTTTATCTAAATCGAATTCAACTGGTTTACCATGCACTCCACAGTTGGCAACTGTTCCGTCTACACCGATAATCTTTTGACAGAAGTCAAATGTTGCAGGAATACCAACAGCTTCGATAGCAACATCTACACCACGACCATCTGTCAAATCATAAATTTCCTTAATGGCTTTTTCAGGGTCTGAAGAATTAACCTTATGAGTCGCACCGAATGATAAAGCAGTTTCCAAGCGATGATCATCTAGGTCCACCATAATCAATTTAGCTGGTGAGTAGAATTAATCTGCCACAGTATATTAAATCTAGAATAGTGCGTTATAAGTGCTAAAATGTTTCTATAAATTAATTTAACTTTCCTAATCGATTTGTTCAGATTTTATTTCATGTCACTATAAAAGAGAAGCCAATCCAACTGGTCCTGAATCAATAATGGATACGCTGCAAGCAGGTTCTACTTTTCCTTTATAGTAAAATTGTAATCTTTTTCATTTGTTTGTTCAAGTTTTTGTGATTTTTTTAATTTTTTTATTTACTGGTAAATCAATATAGATAAAAAAGCAGAAGCTAGTCTCTAACTTCTGCTTTCTCTCTTATGCTTGATATCGTTTTACACCATCTAGGTAGGTTGCTACCAATTCCAAATCTTTATCTAGTACGATAAAGTCTGCGTCGTAGCCTTCACGGATTTGGCCACAGACATCATCAATGTGAACAGATTTTGCTGGGTTGAGGCTGGCCATCATGACTGCTTCATGTGGATTTGCAATACCCCATTCGACCACATTCTTCAAACCGTCCTTGAGTTTGAGGATAGAACCTGCCAAATTGCCTGTAGATTTAAGGCGAGCAGTTCCATTGGCAACCACTACTGGGAATTCTCCCAACATGTAGTCACCATCTTCCAAGCCACCAGCTGTCATACAGTCTGTGATAAGGGCAATATTTTCAGTTCCCTTTTGTTTGATAAGAATTTCGCAGGCCTTTGGATCTACGTGATGACCGTCACAGATCAACTCTGCATAGGTATGTGGCAATTGATACATAGCTCCAACCATCCCTAGTTCACGGTGAGTCAAACCACGCATTCCATTGTAGGCATGTACCCAAACGCTCGCCCCAGCATCAACTGCCTTTTTAGCTTCATCAAATGTTGCATCTGAGTGACCAAGGGAAACCGTCACACCTTCGCCCGTAACTGTACGAACAAAGTCTTCTACACCTTCACGTTCTGGCGCAAGGGCAATTTTATTCAGCAAGCCATTAGCTGCTTTTTGCCAAGCACGAAACTCATCCATACGAGGATCTTTCATGTAGGCAGGATTTTGAGCTCCCTTGTATTTCTCTGTGAAATAAGGCCCTTCAAAATAAATTCCACGAATTTTCGCTCCACTTGCTTCTTGGTAACGAGCACCAATATTTTCTGTTACTGCAAGTAATTGTTCATAAGAGGAAGTCAAGGTTGTTGGTAAGAAGCTGGTCACTCCCATACTGAGGAGTCCTTCACTCATGGTATGAAGGGTACCTTCGATGTTATTATCCATGACATCCACACCTCCAAATCCATGAATGTGGGTATCCACAAGTCCTGGAGCAATGCTATAACCTGTATAGTCAATAACCTCAGCTCCTTCAGGAATCTGCTCTACATGTTTCCCAAACTTGCCGTCCACATGTTCCAAGTAACCACCACGGCGAACTCCATGTGGGTAGAAAAACTGATCCGCTTTAATATAATTAGGCATAATGTTAACCTCCTTAAAAGATTGATTCCAAAATTTATTATGTCAATTACATTATAAACCTTTCTTTTTTATTTGTAAATGGTATAGACCTATTTTCTGGAGATATTTTAAAAGAGCTGGATTTTTCCAACTCTTCTCTTTTTAATACAAGTTATTTTGATTTAACTGGTTTATCTTGAGCTGTCTGCAAAGCTGTAGCAATGGTATCTGCATACAATTTTGCTCCTGCTTCGATAGTGCTACTCTCACTTCCAAAATGGACTTGGTCCGTTCCTGCCCAGATTTCTGGATGTTCCTTAGCAACTTGATTCCAATCAGCAACCGTGACATAAGGTGTCTTCTCTGCTAATTCTCTCATATAGGCAGCAGCCTTCTCAACAATTGCTGAAGTCTCTTTTGTCTTATCTCCCTCATAAGGAGTCACTAAAATCATATGATGGCCCTTAGGAAGATTTTTCACGATACTGTCCCAATCGTCCTTGTAATTTTCAGGATTATTTACCCCAGTTGCAATGACCACCATCTTAGGTAAAAATTTATTCTGGCTATTGTTTAGCATGATTTCATTTGCAGTCTTGGTTGTTCTACTAACTTGCGCATTAATCTGTGCTCCAGGAAGGGCTGTCTGCAGAGCTGTATTGGCCCTTAGAGCCACCGAGTCACCAATTAACATAGTGCCATCAGCAATTCCTAAACTATCAGCTTCTGCTCGTTCTGCCATCACCTTGGTCTGGCCAAGATTGGTTGCAGCTTGCTTCAAGCCATTGACAGTTAAATCTGTCTCAAAAGCTCCAACTTGTGGAGCCAACAAGGTCACCGTGCAGACAATGATGGTCAAGATTCCTGTACTTGTTGCAAGAATTGCGTGAATATAAGGCAGGGGACGAAGAGTTTGTAAAACAGGTGTGTTCTTTCCTGCAATCCAAGGTTCCAACACATAAAATGATAGGCTAGCAAAGCCATAAGAACAAATCAAAGTCAGTAACACAGCAAAAAGATTTGATGTCAACTGTGAGAAAATGATATAGAAAGGCCAATGGAAGAGATAAACTGCATAGCTAGTATCCGCTAAAAAGCTGATAATCTTTGGTTCCTGCATATTAGGAGTCTTTTCATGTAAGACACGCGCTGCCAATATCATAGCAAGAGCTGCAAGACTGGCAAGCAAGAAGCCTATAAGATAGGCAAAAAGATAAGTGAATTTGACAAAGAAGGTCAAAATGAGTAAGAAGCTAAAACCTCCTCCAAAAACTAAAAGAGTCTTGCGTAAATCCCAGATTTTATCCAACTGCTTGACGAGGGAAGTCGTCTGACGAACGCCTACAATCGTTGCTAGAATACTTCCCAAAAAGAATGGATAGACATGAGTTAAACTGGAGAAATAAACAGAGGAATAAGAGGTTACTAGAAAACTACCAATAAACATGGAGAAGAAACTAATCAAGAAGGCAGCAGCTGATAAGAGAAAGACCATCCCTCTCAACTGACCATTTGATCTGGACTGCTTAGATAAGAACCAAACTGCCAGTCCCCATAGAATATAGTAGTGAACCTCAACAGCCAAACTCCAGTTATGAACAAATAAATGAGGAATGAACTGAGATTCATAACTCCCACCTGTTAACATTTCATAGAAGTTGGTCATAAAACCAAGGACACCAGCAATCTGACCACCAATTCCAGCCACATAATCTTGGCGAACCAAGAAAGTAAAAGGCATGGTTACCAAGACCATCAAAACCACAGGTGGCACAATCCGATAAAAGCGTCTCCTAAAAAATCCAACCAAATCAATCTCATGATTTTTAGAAAATTCTTCGATGAGTAGAGCCGTAATCAGGAAGCCTGAAAACGTGAAAAAGACATCTACCCCGAAAAATCCTCCAGGAAAGATGGTCTGAAAGAAATGATACAAGAGTACCAGGAGTAAACCTGTAATCCTAATCAAGGAAAACCATTTAATGCGCATACGAGTTTATTCTTCCTTTCGTTATACACTTTATTCTATCAAAAAAAGAAGAAAAATCCTAAGAGAAAACTTAGGATTTTTAGCTTATATCAACTCCATTTTAGAAATTACGGCCTGACTTATTATAGCCATATTTTTCAACAAAATACTCACGAAATTCCAAAAGATTGTCATCCATAATGGCTTGTCGCACTTGCTTCATCAGGTTAAGCAAGAAGTAAAGATTGTGGTAGCTAGTCAAGCGGATACCAAAGGTTTCATCAGCCTTGAGCAGGTGACGAAGGTAAGCGCGTGTATAGTTCTTACATGTGTAGCAATCACACTCAGGATCCAGTGGCGTAAAGTCCTCAGCAAACTGAGCATTTTTTACAACCAAACGTCCCTGACTGGTCATACAAGTCCCGTTACGAGCAATTCGAGTCGGCAAGACACAGTCAAACATATCTACACCACGAATCACCCCATCGATCAAGCTATCTGGTGCTCCCACACCCATCAAATAGCGAGGTTTATTTTCAGGAAGCAGTTGGGTTGTAAAGTCCAAAACCGCATTCATCTCTTCGTGGGTTTCTCCCACTGCCAAGCCACCGATAGAGTAGCCTGGGAAATCCATACTGACAAGGTCGTGAGCTGATTGGCGACGCAGGTCTTCAAATCCTGCCCCCTGCACAATCCCAAATAATCCTTGGTCATGTGGACGACGGTGAGCCTTCAAACCACGCTCAGCCCAACGGCTAGTACGCTCGATTGATTTCTTAACGTAGTCATAAGGTTGATAAAACTGTGGACATTCGTCAAAGGACATCATGATGTCTGAGCCCAAATTGTTCTGAATAGAAATTGCTTTTTCTGGCGATAAGAACATCTTAGAACCATTGAGATGGTTTTTAAAGGTTACTCCTTCTTCTGTGATATTACGGCTATCTGCTAGAGAATAAACCTGAAAACCACCACTATCCGTCAAAATTGGCTGGTCCCAATTCATGAACTTGTGGAGACCACCTGCGCGTGCGATGAGTTCATCTCCAGGACGAAGCCAGAGATGATAGGTGTTTGACAGGATGATTCCTGAACCCATCTCCTTTAACTCTTCTGGCGACTGAGTTTTGACAGTAGCTTGAGTCCCAACTGGCATAAACATAGGTGTCGGGAAAGTGCCGTGGGGGGTGATGATTTCGCCCAGACGAGCTCCCGTGTGTTTTTCTTTCTTAATCAAACGATATTTGATTGGTGAATCTGACATTTTTTACCTCCGAAGCTGGGAAAAACAGTCCCAGTTCATACTTTGTGCCCAAGGGCATACTGTATGATTTTATCAAAAAAAGCTGGAACTGTCACGAACTATGGTATAATGAGAGAATGAAATACCCAAAAATTGATTTAAAAACCATTCGTCTGCAGGCCAGACAATTTCAGGCTGAAAATCCCCGCCTCTTTCTCGTCTATCTCTTACCTAGCATGCTGGTCATCTTGTCCGGCTTCCTCAATCCCTTAGATCGCATCAACGAGTCTATTTTAGAGCAATCCTTTTTAAGCGTTCTTGGTCATGTATTCCAAGCCTACCTTTTTCCACTATTAGTCTCCTTTATCGGAACAATTCTCCTGACCAGTTCAGTCTATACAACCCTGAAACTCATCAAGAATCCTGATACAGAACTAACCGTCAAAAATAGTCTCACTCTCTTTAACGAAGAGCACTTTTCACAAACCTTTTTGACCCTCCTCCTCAAACGTTTCTATCTCTTCTTATGGAGCATTCCTAGTTTGCTTGGAATTTATTTCCTTTTTTACAGTAGCTTTCTTGCAAAGAAATTCGTTGCCCTCCACCCTGAGTTTCCCAATCTAGATTTCACGTCAATTGAAACAGAGCGCTTCCTCATGGCCTTTGGTCTTTACGTTCTAGCAAGTATGCTCTTGATGATTATAGGAAATAGTCTCTATATCCCACAATACTATGCCTATTCGCAGGTAGAATTTCTCCTCTGCGACACCCTAGACTTGGGACAAGCCAGACCAGGACAAATCCTTAAAACCAGCCGTTTCCTGATGAAAGGTTACAAGTTTCAGCGCTTTGTCCTAGACTTACAACTCCTTCCTTGGTACTTCCTCAATTGGATTACCTTCGGAATTGCTAGTTTTTCACTCCTACCCTATATTCAAATCAATAAAATAATTTTTTACCGAGCAGTATTGGCTCGAAAACGTCCAAAAGCTTGAAGGATTTCCCCTCAAGCTTTTTTCTATCAATGAGTTTCTCCTCCTACCAACTTGAGGTCCTCATCCCCATATTCGATAATAGCGCCGATTGCCGCTTCTATCCCTCGCCTAATGTCAACTAAACTCATAGCTGGGGTAGTCGGTCTATTCACCACCTGTTCCATCATATAAGGAATATGCATAAAACCTGCCTTAACATGTGGAAATTTCTTTTCTACCAAATAGAGGGCCTGATACATCAAATGATTGCAAACAAAAGTCCCTGCCGTATTGGAAACAGAGGCCGGTAAGCCCACCATTTTTATAGCTTGAACCATTGCTTTAATCGGCAAACTGCTAAAGTAGGCCGAAGCACCGTCTTGGCGAATAGGAAGGTCAATAGGTTGATTGCCTTCATTATCAGGAATGCGTGCATCGTCTTGATTAATGGCCACTCGTTCCGGTGTCAAGCTAGTTCGTCCACCTGCTTGACCAATACAAAGGACAAAGTCAGGTTGATAACAGTTCATCTCTTCTTCCAATACTTGGGCCGATTTATGAAAAACTGTCGGTACTTCTAGCCAACGGACCTCCGCACCATGGATTTCAGCTGGTAAACCTTTAATAGCCTCCAAGGCTGGATTAACCTTTTCCCCTCCAAAGGGCTCAAAACCTGTCACTAATACTTTCATTTCCAACTCCTTACAAACGATTCCATGAGATTCTTTTCTTAAAAACAAGTATAACATATTTCCCTTATTCTGGAGTTGAAAAGGACTAGCGAGGCTAGGATTGGTCTCTGATACTCAATAAAAATCAAAGAGCAAACTAGGAAGCTAGCCACAGGCTGTACTTGAGTACGGCAAGGCGACGCTGACATGGTTTGAAGAGATTTTCAAAGAGTATGAGTTTATTTAAAGAGTAAAATACTAATCAAGGCCAAAATAGCTGGACCACCTTGCTTCAAAATAATTTTCTTATCTGCTGTAAGAGAGCCATAAGCCGCAGCACCAATCACAAACAAGACAAAAATAGTCACAATTTCTAAATTCTGTGAGAAATAAATCCCATACAAGAGAAAGACTCCTAGCAAAGCATTATAAATCCCTTGATTTTTAAACAATGAACTTACTGACGGACGAGCCAGTTCTTCCTTGTCCATGTTAAAGACACGACTGGTTGCATCTGATTGCGTTGCAATACTTTCCAAATAAAAAATGTAAAAATGCTCTAAAGCAACAATCGTTGCTAGAATGATTGTAATAATTGACATCTATTTCTCCTTAAATTTCTATATTTTCAATACCCAAAACCAATTTATTTAATAAACGGCTGAGTTCTGTTCTCTCAGACTCTGTTAAGATACTTTCCATCGCTTCCTTAACCTTGATATGTTGCAGAGGGGGATTCACCACTAACTGCTCCTTGGCATACTTCGTAGCCTCTACCAACACTTCTCGCTGATTTTCAGGATTACGATGACGCTCCACCAAACCTTCCTTTTCCAAAATCTTGAAATGCCGTGTCAAAGCAGCCTGATCAATTTTCAAACGCTCCTGAACTGCTATTTGATTACAAGGGGAATGCTTCAACAAAAATAATAAAATCTGATACCGTGTCAAACTAATCCCAAGTCTTTTTTCAAACAATTGCGTACTCGCTTGCTCAGACAAGCGGAGTTGATACAGTAAATCTTGAATCTCTAGCATTTCTTCCTCTTTTCTATTGATTTATCAATAGTTGACTAATCAATTATATTATAAAGTAAAATAGATTGCAAGAGTTATGCTTCAATAATTACAAAATGCTAACTTTCCATTCCCCACTCAAATTAACAAAGAAAAACGAACGAGACTCGTTTCCTATCACGAAAGCTAGATCTCATTCGTCAAAATGATATTACCAAGTCTGATTTATCCATTCATTGAAACGTGAACGTGGTCATAGTGGTTTTCTGTCACGCTACCACGGTCTGGCATTGGATTCCAAGTATTAGCTGGTCCATATTTGCTATCGAATGGAGCATAGAAACGTTGTTTCCAGATGATGTAACTAATACCACGACTGGCCATATTTTGAATAGCGTATTCCGCAATCTTATCCCCTAGTTCTGAGCCTTCTGGTACCATAAAGTCGATAGCCAAACCTTTTCCATGATCTCCACTGTCCCCTGGACGGTAACCACTAAAGGATGTGATACCAAACAAGTTAGCAATTTCTTCTTTAAAGGCAGCCGTTTGTGGTTGAAGGCCTGCATTTTCAGATTTTGCTACTGCAAGTCCAGCATAATCAGGCGCAGCTGGAGCCGCGTAAATTGTTGAAACTGTTTTCGTCTCTTCTGATTGATAAGTAGAAACTGCTGGTGTAGCTTCACTTGATGATTCTTCTGAACTTGTTGCAGTTGGTTCCGTTGCTTTTTCTTCTACTGGAGTTGTAGTTGCTTCCACTGTTGAAGCAGCTTGTGGGTTTGCTTGAGTTTCCTCTTTCTCAGCTGGAGTCGTTGCCTGAGGGGCTGCTTCTTCAACTGGACTGGTTGTTTCGACTGTTTGCTCCGCTGACGTAGAAGAGTCTGTAGATGGTGCCACTTCTTCTGCAGCAGTCACCGTCTCTGCAACTTCTGAACTTGATACTACTTCTTTTGTGCTTGTAGTTTCTATCGCTTTTGGAGCTTCTGCAATTGGTTGAGAAAGGTCTGCAACCTGAACAGTTTGATCATCAACGGTTACTTGATTGGTTGTCAAATCTGCTGTCGCAGTTGTCACTTCTTCACTAGAATCTGCTTGAGGAGTTTGGATTTCAACTTCTGTTACTTCTTCTGCTTCATTGACAGTTGTTGTCAAAACAGTTTCTGGGAAAATCAAGTCCATATTAGTGATTTTATTCAAATTCGCAAGAACTGTGACATCTACACCCAAGGCTTCTGCAATGGTGCTCAAAGTATCACCATACTGAACTGTATAACTTGTTTTGTTGTCCATTTTAGTCAAATCGTTTTGGATTTGCTCAACACTACGGGCAGTCCAAAGAATTTCTTCTGCTTGAGTTGCCAATACTGGAGCAAATGACAAGGCTACTGTTGACGCTAATATTATTCTTTTCTTCATTCTTTCAAATTCCTTTCAAATGAGTACCTGTCTATGATAACACAAAAAATGCAGAAAAAAAGCCCTCCCGGGCCTATTTAACAGAACTGTCTATTCCTTGTAACAAACTCGGTTACTTGAAATAGTTTGTTAGGTCTCTGTCACAAATCTGACACAATCTTCTCGTTACTTGCTCTCAAAAATATGAGGAATATCTGTTAGCGACTGAATCCTGTGATTCCCTTCATAAGACGATTCTAAAAAGTTGATACTTTGAATCCCACTATTCTGGGCGAATTCCACATCCAGAGTCCGGTCCCCTATATAATAAGTCTTGTCAGAATCCAACTGATACTTGTCTAACAGATAGTTAGCCGCTTCTGAATTTGGCTTCCGCGCAAAACCACTCTGACTGGTTAAAATCTCTGTGAAATAGGATTCCAATCCCAAGTCTCTTAGAATGGTAAAAGCATTGTCTCCCTTATGAGTGTAAACAAAGTTCCGAATCCCTACTTGGTCTGCCCAAGCCAACACCTCACGCGCACCTGGCATCAAAACTACCTGGGCATTCTTCTCAGCAAGACTCTGGGCACGCACCTGATTTAGCACTTCCACATCCAGTTTTCTCTCTTCTGCCACCTGCACAAGCAAATCCTGCACAGAAAATTTAAGGATAAACTCTCTCACTTTCTCCTTATCATAAGGAATAGAAAACTGAGCAAAAGTCTCCTCAATCCCTGATAAAATCGCTTCGTAAGAGTCCAATAAAGTCCCATCTAAATCCCATATAAAAGCTGTTTTTTGCATTTCCTATCCTTTCAAGCTCATATAACGCTGGTAGCGGTAGCGTAGAAATAACCAGCGAAAACCATTATCCAAAAGAGTTCCTGCCCAAATACCAGGCAAGCCCCAACCAAGAACAATTCCCATCAGATAGGCTGTCCCAATGCGAATACACCACATTCCTATACTTGTCGCATAAAAGGGAAACCGAGCATTCCCCAAACCCTGCCAAACTGCCGTATAAATAACTGTCCCTGTCGCCATGGGAGTACCAAGTAGTGAAAAAAGTGTCACTAGAACACTAGCCTCAACCGCTAGAGGATCAGTCGTATAGAGATGAGTCAGTGGTATTCTTAAAGCATAGATACTAAAGGTCAAAGGCAACATGAGAAGCAGAGAAAGCCAAAAGGTTTGCTTACTCAAACCAGCTACTCTTTTCCAATCATCCTCCCCAACTGCTCGGGCTACCAACATAACCGTTGCCGTAGCAACGCCAAAGGCTGGCATGTAGTTAAACTGGGTCAAGACTTCTCCGACCGCATTTCCAGCCACTGCCTCCGTCCCGAAAGAAACAACCAAGGCAATGATAACGACATCTCCAGCCCGCATCATAAGCCGCTCTCCAGCTGCTGGTATTGCCAAAGTCAGTAAATCTTTATCCAGTCCAAAAGTTGGCTTCGCATAAGGCAGTTTTAATTGTGACCACAAAATCACAAGACTAACCAAACGAGACAGAATAGTCCCCCAAGCAACACCCGCTATCCCCATATCAAGGATAAAAATAGCTAGGCTGGAAAAGAGAATATTCAAGGCATTTGACAAGAGACTAACATAAAGAGGCAGACGTGGATTATGCGTTGCACGAATCAAGGCTCCCAGACTAGTCATTAAACCTAAGAGAACAATCGATCCGCCTACCAAAGATAGGTAGAGTCCACCACTCTCAGCTACATCTCTCTCCGTCCCCAAAAGTCCTATCATCTCTTTCCCAGCGAAGATGGACAAAAATCCTAAAAGGAAACTTAATAGTAAGGTAATCTTCAATGCCTCAGTCACATGATAGGCTAGCATAGATTGATCCTTCTGCCCCAAATTTTTTGAAATAACACTGGAAATAGCAGCTCCCAGAGCGATGAAAATCGCCTGATAAATCGTGATAATATTGCCAGCTACTGATACACCCGAAATAGCTATCAAGCCCAAGTGGGCTACTAAGTAACTATCCACCATCCCCATGAGCATCTGCAAAAAATTTTCGCCCATAGCTGGCAAGGCAATATTAAGAATGTCTTTATTTTTCTTAAACAATCCTTCCTCCTGATGAAAAGAAACTCAGTTGGTTTCCCAACCGAGTTTACTCCCTCTGTCTTAAAGTCCTAGATAAGCCTCAACCGCTGCTTGCATATCAGCAGCTGCCACTGTTGTCTTGTGACGAACAGGAGCTGTTTCAAGGCCATCAACTGCTGGCGGCACTGCGACTCCTGAGATTTCATGTAATTGAGCCAAGGCTTCAAAGTCAGTAAAACCAACTTTCCCTGTTACCGCTTCTACTGTAACTACTGGGAACTTGTATGGACTAGCTGTTGAAGCAATCACTGTCTTAGTCGCATCGCCAGTAGCCGCTTGGTATTTCTTATAAACTGCTGAGGCAACCGCCGTATGTGGATCCTCGATATAAGAATCTGACTCATAAACACGCTTGATTTCTGCCGCTGTTTCTTCCTCAGTCGCATATTCAGCTGCAAAGAGGTCCAGAATATCTGTATCAAAGTCTGTCAACTCATATTGACCTTGCGTGTTCAAGGCATTCATAAGTTCAGCTGTCTTAACTGCATCATTCCCCAAAAGATGGAAAATCAAGCGCTCCAAGTTTGAAGATACCAAAATATCCATAGATGGACTAGTTGTTACCTTAAACTCACGCTTCTTGTCATAAACCCGTGTCTTGAAGAAGTCTGTCAAAACATTGTTGTCATTTGAAGCACAGATTAATTTGCCAACTGGTAGACCAATTTGCTTAGCATAAAAGGCAGCCAAGATATTTCCAAAGTTTCCTGTTGGTACTGTGAAGTTGACCTTATCACCAACTACAATTTCACCAGTCTTAACCAACTGAGCGTAAGCATAAACATAATAAACAATCTGTGGCACCAAACGACCAATGTTCATAGAGTTAGCTGATGAAAATTGCAACTTGTTTGCCGCTAATTTTTCACGAAGGGCCACATCGTTAAACATATGTTTGACGTTAGTTTGCGCATCGTCAAAGTTACCATCAATAGCAATAACATGAGTATTGTCGCCAGTCTGAGTGGTCATTTGCAACTCTTGAACCTTGCTGACACCATCCTTTGGATAAAAGACGATAATCTCAGTACCAGGGACATCTGCAAATCCTGCCATAGCAGCTTTCCCCGTGTCGCCAGATGTCGCTGTCAAGATGACAATCTTATCCTCCAAACCATGTTTCTTAGCAGCAGTCTTCATAAAGTATGGCAAGATAGACAAGGCCATATCCTTAAAGGCAATCGTTGAACCATGGAAAAGTTCCAAGTTATATTGTCCGTCTAATTTCACTAATGGCGCGATAGCTGAAGTATCAAATTTGCTATCATAGGCATTGTTGATACAGTAGTCCAACTCCTCAGCTGTAAAGTCATCTAAAAATGCTGACAAAACTAGCTTAGCAACTTCCTGGTAAGAAGCATCTTTCAATTTGTCAAAGTCCAAATCTACCTTTGGATAAGTAAGCGGTGTAAACAAACCACCATCCGTCGCCAAACCTTGCAAAATAGCTTGGCTGGCAGTTACTGTATTGTTGGTATCACGCGTTGATTGATAAACTAATGTCATTTCTCTCTATCCTTTATCTATAGTCTCTTCCATTATATCATGATTTTTCAGAAAATTCTCCCTTTATAAGAAAAATTATAGGCCCAATTCTTCTTTCAAAGGCTGTAAGTAGGTCATTTCTTGCTTATTTCTCATCTTCAGTCCTTCCTCAGCTAGCAGGAGTAAGTCTTTGGAAATTTCAATAATCGCAGTTTCTTCCTCATCTGTAAGCTTCTTCTTAGAAAATTGCCGTCTTAAAAACTTATAATTTCGCCCAAATTCTTTAAAGAAAGGTGCTGTTTCTAAGTAAGCTTCTAACTTGTCTAAATTAACTAATAATCCCAAGTGAAAGGCAGCAGAAGCAAAAGTCCTATCAAGCGACTGAGTACACACACTACGAAACTCAACCGTTCCTCGAGTCGTTAAGTCCTGATACTGATAACTACGATGAGTTTCAAAATCCTTCTCTTGAGGGTAAATAAGAACCTCATCTCCATTCAGGGCAAATGCCTGGATTTCAGGTGTAGATAAATAGTCCCCAGTCCGAATGGGATAAAAATAATAGGTGTGTCCATCGCGTTCCGCAGTAAAAATTGCAGAATGATCGAGATAGTCAAAAAAATCATCCTCATCTTTAAAGAGACTAGAATTGACACCGACATTTTCTGGATAGATACCATGCATAGATTCTTCCCAGAAAATATCCCTTGCAATTTTCGTATCCCAATCCTCACCTGAAAACTCAGAATTAGCAAATAAATACGCCTTAGCCCCTTCAATTTGAGTAAAAGTATTAATCACCCGTAAGTAGTTAGATTTTGAAACATCAAGCTGAACCTGACTCCCACAGATAAAAGCACCATACTCAGGGAAATGATGCAAGTCTGATTCAGTCACATTGCAACTCAAATTCAAATAATCCATCAACATCTGATAACGTGGATAAGCAACTGGACAATTCTCATTTTTATCCCAGTTAGGATGAATTCCACAGCCAACAATAGCATGATTGGATTCGCCTAATTTTCTCTGAATTACATCCATATAATTATTAAAACGATTCTCTACCTCTTGAATTTCTTTAACCTTACCAAATGCAAACTCAATCGTTGTATAGGAAACTTCAAACAAAATAGCATCCTGACTTATCGGATCTACTAACTGGATAGAATTGCCAAAATCATCTACCTTTTCTACAGTGAAATCCAAAGCAGAAACTAAATATCGGAATAAGTGTTTGATAACTTCAATATCTGTAGTATCACCTTCTAAATTTGCAACAGGATACTCCAACTCAATTCCAACAAACAATTCAGGATTTTCTTTAATATTTTTCAAATACCGATGCTTTAATAAATCGATAGAACGAGACATACTTCCCTACACTTTCATAATAAATTTTAAATAACTATTATTATACCAAAAATAATACAAAAAGGAACGAAGATTTATCAACGTTCCTTAACTCTATACTATACCGGCGGCCGGGGTCGAACCGGCACGTCCTTGCGGACACTGGATTTTGAGTCTAATATTATTAGTTTTAAATCTCAGAAATATTGATTTTATAAGCTTTTTTTCCATAATATTTTTTAAAACTTAGTATCACTTCCAAAGTTTAGATACTTTTTAGTAACTATAAAATGCTAGAAAGTATACTCCTTATTAAAAAGAGTTTTGGACTAGTTTTGTGCAATTTTATTACCCATATCCGTAATAAGAGAGGCTAAATTAATTGCCTTTAATGATTGTAGAAATTGGTTGTGAATATCATTAGACACATAACCAGCTAGCAAAATATGCTCAGCCATGTCATATTGCTTAATCAAGAGAATCTTATCATGTTTTTCATTAAATAAAATCGCACTAATTGCTGTATTAAAGACTGGAAAACGAAAACTCGCACATTGTGAACAATAAGGAATATCTCCCTCATCTTTTAAAAATTTTTTCTCCAAAGGATGCCCACATTCGGGACA
The DNA here is from genome assembly GCA_001560895.1 of Streptococcus mitis. Classification (NCBI taxonomy): domain Bacteria; kingdom Bacillati; phylum Bacillota; class Bacilli; order Lactobacillales; family Streptococcaceae; genus Streptococcus; species Streptococcus mitis. The sequence goes on along the minus strand of CP014326.1, from coordinate 203,431 downwards.
ACAAGTCATTGTTTTGTCAAATATAGAAACCTCTTTTTTAAAGTTCTTAAAAGTAATTTTACCAGTAAAATCGAGACCACGCAAGACATTGAAATAAATCAAGACTTTTTTTAAAATTTATCTTATGATATAATAAACTTATCAGCTATTGGTTCTGAAAAAGTGTCTGCCACAGTTTTACTACAAATTCTCATGACTTGTGCCAAGATTTATAAAAAACGGATAGCTATAATAGCTCTTAGAGCAAAAACATGACATATAGGAGGTTAAAGACATGTCATACTTTTATCTTTTTATCGCCATTGTAGGAGAGATATTGGGAACTAACCTTTTGAAATTATCAGACGGTTTTACAAAGCCTATTCCAACCGTTTCTGCCCTACTTAGCTATGGCGTTTGTTTCTATTTCCTCTCACTAGCAATGCAAAAAATTCCTTTAGGAATAGCTTATGCAACATGGTCAGCTGTCGGTTTAGTTTTGACAGCCTCTATCGCAGTAATGATTTTCAAAGAAACACTAAATGTTTATAGCATTATCGGTTTAATTTTGATTATCATTGGTGTTGTCATGGTTAACTTATTAGGAAATGCAGGACATTAATAAAACCGGCTCTATACTATTTGTAGTGGGTAAATCCCCTATGGATATTATGGAGCCTATTTTGTTGTAGAAAAAAAGTTCCATAAGAACTATAATGAAAAGCTAGAATTCTGTCAATATTTTGGACACATTTTGGGAGGGAATTTTGAAGACTAGCGTCCTCCTAATTTTCCCAATAAGTTTTAACTTCTTCAAAAATCTTATTCAAAAGTTCTGCATCTTTTTCTGACAACTGATTTTTTTCTATAACTCTATCTTTTAGTTCTGTTGCCTTTATTTTATTTCTTGCCACCGAAACTGCTATTGAATGTTTCAAAATATCAAACTCATCCTTTGAAAAGTTTGCAATATTGGTAAGATCTAATTGTTCTAGAGGTAAACTACTGATAATTGAATAAGGTTTTTGTCCCAGCAAATAATCTGTAGTAGTCCCAAAGATATTTGCTAATTTCACAACGAATTCTAATCCTGGTTCTAACGTTCCATTCTCCCACCGAGAATATGTCCCTTGTTGAACTCCAATTAATTCCGATATTTGTACTTGAGTTAACTTTTTTGATTTTCTGAGAGTTTTTAACCTCTCTGAAAATTTATAATCCTCTGTATACATAATTCTCCTATAGATATTCTTATTCGTATATTTTAGCTTGACAAAATATTCTAAACGGTATAAAATAGAATTATTCCATAAGGAATATTTATTTTGAGATTGAATATTCCATTGAGAATATTATAGCATAAAAGGAGGTAAAAGCGTATGTAACTAGTAGTCGATTTAAAAAATTTTAATAAAGGAGGTAGGATTCGACAAAATAAAAAATCTTGAAACAAATGTGCCGTTCGTTCCAAGATCAAAACATATTATGTAACAATTATACCACAGAAAACTCTTCAGTTGCACAAGAAAATTTCGGAGGTTTCACAAAAAGATGACCAATAAAGAGTTAGTCAATCAAATTTCTGGCCTAAACTCTACCTCTACTCTTAAAAATTGGATTCAACTGATTAGAGAGATAAGTGGCAAGGAATTTAAGAAAATTAAAATTCCTATCAGTAGAAATCCAAGAACTCATCAATTAAGTTATACAGTTGCCTATGACTTTACAGACGAAGACCTTAGACAATTTCAAAAGTTAGCTAACCTAAAACTTGAAATAGGTCTCAAAGAGGCTATACAAGCCGTATTTGGGAGTCTAGCAGATAATGAGCAAGAATCCCTAAACCAAGTAATAGATGAGCTCTACGATGAACTGAGCGCCTTGAAACAGGAATTTAAACGAGAAATACGACTGATAAAAATTGAGAATTCCAACCTAAAAAAGAAAATCCAAGATATTGAAGAGTCGATGCAAACCGGCTTACTAGGGTTTGTTAACAAGAGGTCAAAAAATAGGTTCGGCTAATAGCGAGTTTTCGGCTGAGCCATGAGGCAGAAAGCCGAAAATGAGCGTAGATGCGGACGGACCATTTTTGACCGATAGGGTGTGTAGTAACACCACCCTCTGCAAGTTAGGTGTACCATCGAAAGAATTCAGTATTTCCAAGGGTTTCGGAGATTTTAAGGGTGGCAAAATTAAGCAAAAAGTTGAATCAAAATCTATGGCAAAAAATGAACATTTACGTTCTGTATTTGACTGGATTCAAATTCAGTTTGATAAGACTGAATTTTCGCCAAGAGAAATAATCGAAGACATTCTATTTCTTGACTATGACCTATTTATTGAGAATAAAGGGAGCCTTAAATACTATAACTATGATAGCCAGCTTCATTATGGGAATATCCGTATCTACTATGGAGCGAAAGAGTCGTCCTACATGCTTGTCATGTCAGGACAGGCACTCGAGTTCTATAGAGATATGGTATTAGATCCAAATAGTCTGTCCGAAAGACAGTTTTTGAACAACCTCTACTACAATTACAATCATTTTTCAGTAAGACGAATTGATATTGCAATAGATGATTTTAATGAAACACCCTATTTCACTCCTAATCAGCTTCTAAAGATTTGTCAGAAGAAACGCTTTATATATGGAAAAAGCACCTACTACAATACCTACGGAGATGAAACAATCGGCCAGACCTTATATTTGAGAAAACCCAATGATGACGAAAGACTTAGAATTTACGATAAACGCTTAGAACGAGCTGAGAAGCTCGGTATCAGCAAGCGGTATATAGAAAATTGGATAAGAACTGAGTTAGAACTTAGGAAAGAAAAAGCTCACTACTTCATTCAAGAATGGTTGCATTCAGAAATAGATCTTCTCAACTTTACCAAGGGATATCTCAAAGAAAAAGTGAGGTTCTATAGTGATAGCTATTTCTCAAAACCTTTGAGATCTTGGGAAAAGTTTTTAGGCCATTCAAAACCCGTCTCTATCATTATTTCAAAATCAAAAACAGAACTAGAACAAAAATTAGAATGGTTTACCTATAAAGGTTCAGGAGCTATTCTAAAAGCGTATAAATTTCTATACGACAATAACTTACTGCATGAGTATGAGAAAGCTAACTATCTCGCACTCAACAATATGGAATATCCACCAGATTTAGCAAGTGGATTAATAGAAAGAGCAATACTCTTTAAACGAGAGGATTTGATCCCTACAATCAAAGAAAATATTAAAAGGAGAAATTAACTATGGCAAAAATGCTTTCACAAAATGACTGGAATTTTAATAACATTGGAACAAAATTTGAATTGGATGAAGTCATTCCAAAATTTGAAACGGAAGTCCGAGCAGATGCAAACGGAGAAATTATCAAAAACCGAGATGGTAGCGAAAGACGTTTTAATACCGATAAAATCATTGGTTGGAAATACAATGTAACAATCAAGGATGGACAATTCAAAAAGAAATCAACCCAAGTCTCAGTAGACAATCCAGATGCCTTGGTTGATAATGACTATATCCAAGCAATGGATGAAGTACCAGTTACATTTGACAATTTACAAGCTACTATGATTAGCACGACAATGTATTACAAGGCTGATGCTATCCATTTAGTAGATGTAAAACAAAAATAAGTAAAATACAAGGGGAGTTAATCCTCCCCTTAGTTAATCTAATTAGAAAAGGAGATCACATGATTAAAACTGTAACAAAAGATGACCTTATCGAACTTGGATTTGCTCCAGGAACTGCAAGAAAGATTATCCATACCGGCAAATTACTATTAGTGAATCGTGGTTTTAACATCTACGATAACAAAAGGATTGGTACAATTCCAGCCAGTGTCGCAGAAGAACTATTAGGAATTGAACTCCAGAAAGAAGCGTAGCTTATGGCTTTACGTAAAAGTAGAGACGGAACTTGGATTGTTGATGTTTCCAATGGTATAAATCCAATATCTCTAAAACAACGTAGAATTGTAAGAAAAGGATTCAAAACTAAAAAAGAAGCATTGGAGGCCGAACAATACTTACGAAGTGTCGAACTTAAAGAAAAAAGTTTCAACTCAAAAATATCAATTGATATCCTTTATGATCTCTTAAAAGAAGAGGATAGAATAAACAACAGAAAACAAAGCTATATAGATACACAAGAAAACAACTATAACAGGCATATAAAAAACTATTTTGAAAAAGTTGATGATGTAGCTAAATTAACTTATGAAGATATCTATCAATTCAGAGAACATCTAAGAGATAAAAATACTCAAAACTCAGAAAAGAAGCTAAGTCCAAACACTATTAATAAAATTATAATTTTACTAAAGAAAATTCTGGATGTTGGATTAAGAAAGGGATTTTACAAGGAACATCCCGTAGGATTACTGAAAAAATTACCCATAGAAAAAGTAAAATTAAATTTCTGGACAGTAAAAGAATTTAAGCATTTCTTAACACTATTTAGCAACGATGAATACAATATAAAATTACTATTCACAGTTCTATTTTTTACTGGTCTAAGACTCGGAGAAGCTCTTGCTCTAACGTGGAAGGACATAGAGTTTTCTACAAATACAATCCATGTAAGTAAATCAATATACGTTAAAAAAGGTGAAGAACACATTAGTAGTACAAAGACAAAAGCTGGAACCCGAAGAATCATCATGAACACCAAACTAGTGGAGACACTAGAAGAATGGAGGCAAACACAGCATGAAAGATTAAAAGAATTTACAACCAACCTAGATGATCTACAGATATTTCAAAATAGCCCGATTACGATAACTAAGGATTCAATCGAAAAACAATATAAAAAAATATTACAAAGAGATAGTTCTTTAAAAAAAATAAGAATTCATGACTTCAGGCATTCACATGCTTCCCTACTAATAAACCAAGGAGAAGATTATCTTGTCGTAAAAGAAAGATTAGGACATGCTTCTATAACTACAACAATAGATACATACTCTCATTTGTATCCAAGCAAGCAACAAAAATTAGCGGATAAATTAGATGATTTGTTATAAAACTAGTAATTTTAAGTAACTCAGCGTTACAAATTCAACAAATAAAAGAAAAAGACAAGGTCCGAAAACCTTGTCTTTAATACTATACCGGCGGCCGGGGTCGAACCGGCACGTCCTTGCGGACACTGGATTTTGAGTCCAGCGCGTCTGCCAATTCCGCCACGCCGGCAAATAGTAACTGGGGTAGCTGGATTCGAACCAACGCATGAGGGAGTCAAAGTCCCTTGCCTTACCGCTTGGCTATACCCCAATAATATAAAATAGGCGAGTGATGGGGATCGAACCCACGCATGCCAGAGCCACAATCTGGTGTGTTAACCACTTCACCACACCCGCCATAATTCTATTAACACGGGCAGTAGGAATTGAACCCACACTGAAGGTTTTGGAGACCTTAGTTCTACCTTTAAACTATGCCCGTAAAATGGAAGGGGAGGGATTCGAACCCCCGAACCCGAAGGAGCGGATTTACAGTCCGCCGCGTTTAGCCTCTTCGCTACCCTTCCAAAATATATAAATGGCGCGAGACGGAATCGAACCGCCGACACATGGAGCTTCAATCCATTGCTCTACCAACTGAGCTACCGAGCCTTATTGCGGGAGCAGGATTTGAACCTACGACCTTCGGGTTATGAGCCCGACGAGCTACCGAGCTGCTCCATCCCGCGTTAATAAAAAAGGAGGATGTGGGATTCGAACCCACGCACGCTTTTACACGCCTGACGGTTTTCAAGACCGTTCCCTTCAGCCGGACTTGGGTAATCCTCCAAAATAGTTTATACGGGAATAAACCCGTGTCCTCTTAGTGAAAAGATAATATTTCAATCCTCTAATAATGGACTAAACACTATGGGCACGAGTGGACTCGAACCACCGACCTCACGCTTATCAGGCGTGCGCTCTAACCACCTGAGCTACGCGCCCAAGTTAAAAACTTGGTACAAAGAACAAAGTTCAAAGCGGGTGACGAGAATCGAACTCGCGACAACAGCTTGGAAGGCTGTAGTTTTACCACTAAACTACACCCGCTAAAATGGGAGTTAACGGGATCGAACCGCTGACCCTCTGCTTGTAAGGCAGATGCTCTCCCAGCTGAGCTAAACTCCCTAGAGCTAAGCGACTTCCATATCTCACAGGGGGCAACCCCCAACTACTTCCGGCGTTCTAGGGCTTAACTTCTGTGTTCGGCATGGGTACAGGTGTATCTCCTAGGCTATCGTCACTTAACTCTGAGTAATACCTACTCAAAATTGAATATCTATTCAAATCAAGAAAACCTTGCGCTTTCATATTCTCAGTTACTTTGGATAAGTCCTCGAGCTATTAGTATTAGTCCGCTACATGTGTCGCCACACTTCCACTTCTAACCTATCTACCTGATCATCTCTCAGGGCTCTTACTGATATAAAATCATGGGAAATCTCATCTTGAGGTGGGTTTCACACTTAGATGCTTTCAGCGTTTATCCCTTCCCTACATAGCTACCCAGCGATGCCTTTGGCAAGACAACTGGTACACCAGCGGTAAGTCCACTCTGGTCCTCTCGTACTAGGAGCAGATCCTCTCAAATTTCCTACGCCCGCGACGGATAGGGACCGAACTGTCTCACGACGTTCTGAACCCAGCTCGCGTGCCGCTTTAATGGGCGAACAGCCCAACCCTTGGGACCGACTACAGCCCCAGGATGCGACGAGCCGACATCGAGGTGCCAAACCTCCCCGTCGATGTGAACTCTTGGGGGAGATAAGCCTGTTATCCCCAGGGTAGCTTTTATCCGTTGAGCGATGGCCCTTCCATACGGAACCACCGGATCACTAAGCCCGACTTTCGTCCCTGCTCGAGTTGTAGCTCTCGCAGTCAAGCTCCCTTATACCTTTACACTCTGCGAATGATTTCCAACCATTCTGAGGGAACCTTTGGGCGCCTCCGTTACCTTTTAGGAGGCGACCGCCCCAGTCAAACTGCCCGTCAGACACTGTCTCCGATAGGGATCACCTATCCGGGTTAGAGTGGCCATAACACAAGGGTAGTATCCCAACAACGTCTCCTTCGAAACTGGCGTCCCGATCTCATAGACTCCTACCTATCCTGTACATGTGGTACAGACACTCAATATCAAACTGCAGTAAAGCTCCATGGGGTCTTTCCGTCCTGTCGCGGGTAACCTGCATCTTCACAGGTACTAAAATTTCACCGAGTCTCTCGTTGAGACAGTGCCCAAATCATTACGCCTTTCGTGCGGGTCGGAACTTACCCGACAAGGAATTTCGCTACCTTAGGACCGTTATAGTTACGGCCGCCGTTTACTGGGGCTTCAATTCATACCTTCGCTTACGCTAAGCACTCCTCTTAACCTTCCAGCACCGGGCAGGCGTCACCCCCTATACATCATCTTACGATTTAGCAGAGAGCTGTGTTTTTGATAAACAGTTGCTTGGGCCTATTCACTGCGGCTGACGTAAAGTCAGCACCCCTTCTCCCGAAGTTACGGGGTCATTTTGCCGAGTTCCTTAACGAGAGTTCTCTCGCTCACCTGAGGCTACTCGCCTCGACTACCTGTGTCGGTTTGCGGTACGGGTAGAGTATGTTTAAACGCTAGAAGCTTTTCTTGGCAGTGTGACGTCACTAACTTCGCTACTAAACTTCGCTCCCCATCACAGCTCAATGTTACAGATATAAGCATTTGACTCATATCACACCTCACTGCTTAGACAGACACTTCCAATCGTCTGCTTTAGTTAGCCTACTGCGTCCCTCCATCACTACATACTCTAGTACAGGAATATCAACCTGTTGTCCATCGGATACACCTTTCGGTCTCTCCTTAGGTCCCGACTAACCCAGGGCGGACGAGCCTTCCCCTGGAAACCTTAGTCTTACGGTGGACAGGATTCTCACCTGTCTTTCGCTACTCATACCGGCATTCTCACTTCTATGCGTTCCAGCACTCCTCACGGTACACCTTCTTCACACATAGAACGCTCTCCTACCATACCTATAAAGGTATCCACAGCTTCGGTAAATTGTTTTAGCCCCGGTACATTTTCGGCGCAGGGTCACTCGACTAGTGAGCTATTACGCACTCTTTGAATGAATAGCTGCTTCTAAGCTAACATCCTAGTTGTCTGTGCAACCCCACATCCTTTTCCACTTAACAATTATTTTGGGACCTTAGCTGGTGGTCTGGGCTGTTTCCCTTTCGACTACGGATCTTAGCACTCGCAGTCTGACTGCCGACCATAATTCATTGGCATTCGGAGTTTATCTGAGATTGGTAATCCGGGATGGACCCCTCACCCAAACAGTGCTCTACCTCCAAGAATCTTAATGTCGACGCTAGCCCTAAAGCTATTTCGGAGAGAACCAGCTATCTCCAAGTTCGTTTGGAATTTCTCCGCTACCCACAAGTCATCCAAGCACTTTTCAACGTGCCCTGGTTCGGTCCTCCAGTGCGTCTTACCGCACCTTCAACCTGCTCATGGGTAGGTCACATGGTTTCGGGTCTACGTCATGATACTAATTCGCCCTATTCAGACTCGGTTTCCCTACGGCTCCGTCTCTTCAACTTAACCTCGCATCATAACGTAACTCGCCGGTTCATTCTACAAAAGGCACGCTCTCACCCATTAACGGGCTCGAACTTGTTGTAGGCACACGGTTTCAGGTTCTATTTCACTCCCCTCCCGGGGTGCTTTTCACCTTTCCCTCACGGTACTGGTTCACTATCGGTCACTAGGGAGTATTTAGGGTTGGGAGATGGTCCTCCCAGATTCCGACGGGATTTCACGTGTCCCGCCGTACTCAGGATACTGCTAGGTACAAAGACTATTTTAAATACGAGGCTATTACTCTCTTTGGCTGATCTTCCCAAATCATTCTTCTATAATCTTTGAGTCCACATTGCAGTCCTACAACCCCGAAGAGTAAACTCTTCGGTTTGCCCTTCTGCCGTTTCGCTCGCCGCTACTAAGGCAATCGCTTTTGCTTTCTCTTCCTGCAGCTACTTAGATGTTTCAGTTCACTGCGTCTTCCTCCTCATATCCTTAACAGATATGGGTAACAGGTAGTACCTGTCGGGTTCCCCCATTCGGAAATCCCTGGATCATCGCTTACTTACAGCTACCCAAGGCATATCGTCGTTTGTCACGTCCTTCTTCGGCTCCTAGTGCCAAGGCATCCACCGTGCGCCCTTATTAACTTAACCTTATTTTCTGACCTTTCAGTCATAAACTCTTATTAATACTACAGCGTTTTCGGTTTATTTTCTTGTTACTATTTGATATAGATATTCAATTTTCAATGTGCATTACTTGGTGATCTCTCACCAATGGAGCCTAGCGGGATCGAACCGCTGACCTCCTGCGTGCAAAGCAGGCGCTCTCCCAGCTGAGCTAAGGCCCCACAAGACCTCTCAAGACTAAACAAGACCAATGCGCAGTTCCTTATCCTTAGAAAGGAGGTGATCCAGCCGCACCTTCCGATACGGCTACCTTGTTACGACTTCACCCCAATCATCTATCCCACCTTAGGCGGCTGGCTCCTTACGGTTACCTCACCGACTTCGGGTGTTACAAACTCTCGTGGTGTGACGGGCGGTGTGTACAAGGCCCGGGAACGTATTCACCGCGGCGTGCTGATCCGCGATTACTAGCGATTCCGACTTCATGTAGGCGAGTTGCAGCCTACAATCCGAACTGAGACTGGCTTTAAGAGATTAGCTTGCCGTCACCGGCTTGCGACTCGTTGTACCAGCCATTGTAGCACGTGTGTAGCCCAGGTCATAAGGGGCATGATGATTTGACGTCATCCCCACCTTCCTCCGGTTTATTACCGGCAGTCTCGCTAGAGTGCCCAACTAAATGATGGCAACTAACAATAGGGGTTGCGCTCGTTGCGGGACTTAACCCAACATCTCACGACACGAGCTGACGACAACCATGCACCACCTGTCACCTCTGTCCCGAAGGAAAACTCTATCTCTAGAGCGGTCAGAGGGATGTCAAGACCTGGTAAGGTTCTTCGCGTTGCTTCGAATTAAACCACATGCTCCACCGCTTGTGCGGGCCCCCGTCAATTCCTTTGAGTTTCAACCTTGCGGTCGTACTCCCCAGGCGGAGTGCTTAATGCGTTAGCTGCGGCACTAAACCCCGGAAAGGGTCTAACACCTAGCACTCATCGTTTACGGCGTGGACTACCAGGGTATCTAATCCTGTTTGCTCCCCACGCTTTCGAGCCTCAGCGTCAGTTACAAGCCAGAGAGCCGCTTTCGCCACCGGTGTTCCTCCATATATCTACGCATTTCACCGCTACACATGGAATTCCACTCTCCCCTCTTGCACTCAAGTTAAACAGTTTCCAAAGCGTACTATGGTTAAGCCACAGCCTTTAACTTCAGACTTATCTAACCGCCTGCGCTCGCTTTACGCCCAATAAATCCGGACAACGCTCGGGACCTACGTATTACCGCGGCTGCTGGCACGTAGTTAGCCGTCCCTTTCTGGTAAGATACCGTCACAGTGTGAACTTTCCACTCTCACACTCGTTCTTCTCTTACAACAGAGCTTTACGATCCGAAAACCTTCTTCACTCACGCGGCGTTGCTCGGTCAGACTTCCGTCCATTGCCGAAGATTCCCTACTGCTGCCTCCCGTAGGAGTCTGGGCCGTGTCTCAGTCCCAGTGTGGCCGATCACCCTCTCAGGTCGGCTATGTATCGTCGCCTTGGTGAGCCGTTACCCCACCAACTAGCTAATACAACGCAGGTCCATCTGGTAGTGATGCAATTGCACCTTTCAAGCAAATGTCATGCAACATCTACTATTATGCGGTATTAGCTATCGTTTCCAATAGTTATCCCCCGCTACCAGGCAGGTTACCTACGCGTTACTCACCCGTTCGCAACTCATCCAGAAGAGCAAGCTCTCCCTTCAGCGTTCTACTTGCATGTATTAGGCACGCCGCCAGCGTTCGTCCTGAGCCAGGATCAAACTCTCATTAAAAGTTTGAGCTCTCACTCATTTCTGTCACTGACAGATTTATTGTTTTTTCATTGTTCAGTACTACAACCTTAGTTGTAGTGCCCTGCACATTGGTTCGTCTTGTTCAGTTTTCAAAGGTCTTTGTCACTCACTTCTCTCAAGTGACAACTATATTAGTATATCACAGTCGCTTTCGCTTGTCAACACTTTTTTGAAACTTTTTTAAGTTTTTTTAAAACTTTTTTCATCAAGTGTTCCATCTGCAACATACCATAGTCCGTACGGGATTCGAACCCGTGTTACCGCCGTGAAAAGGCGGTGTCTTAACCCCTTGACCAACGGACCTGAGTTGTTATTTTCAACTCTTACTATTATACAGCCTTTTTATTTTTTGTCAACTACTTTTTCTAATTTTTTTTCAAATACTTTTTCCTTTTTTTCAAATAAAGTAAAAAGAGCCAGAATTATACTGACTCTTCTATTGTTCATTAAACTTAGAAGCACGTTCTTCTCCCCACCAATATGGGATTAGTTCTGCGACTTTCACTATCTTTCTTCTATCGTAGTCCATCATGAATTCTGCATCTTTATTTTCAGCGTTCAACTCTAAAAGGAATTCTCTGCAAGCTCCACAGGGCATTCCTGAACTTCCACCATACGGCGGTTTGTCTCGGAAGGCTAATACTTTTTTAACCTTAGTTTGTCCTGAAAATTGGTACATATTAAAGAGTGCCGCACGCTCTGCGCAGAGATGGAAAACACCACAGGTTCCCTCCATACAGAAACCTGTAAATATTTGTCCATCTTCTGCTTCTACTGCGGCTACAACATGGTTGGCATAAACAAAATCAGATACTTCATGTGGATCGTATAGTTTCTGTGCTTCTTCGTACATCTTTTCCCAGATGTCCATTATTGTACCCTTCTTATTTAGAGATTTCTTTTAACATATTTTCAATATGCTGGATTGATTTTTCACGGCCTAACAAGAAGATAGTATCTGGCAATTCGGGTCCATGCATTTCACCTGAAACAGCGATACGAATAGGCATGAAAAGATTTTTCCCTTTAATACCTGTTTCTTTTTGGACTGCTTTAATTTGTGGGAAGATATTCTCTGTTACAAATTCATCATCTGTCATCGCTTCGAGTTTTGCTTTGAAGGCTTCAAGAACTGTTGGGACTGTTTCCCCTGCCATGACTTCGCGCTCTGCTTCTGTCAATTCTGGGAAATCTGAGAAGAAGAGATCTGTCAATGGAATAATCTCATCTACTGATTTCATTTGTGGTTTATAGAGTTCAACTAATTTTTCAGCCTTATCAGTCAATCGGCCTGCTTCCTCTAAGAATGGTTTTGCCATTTCAAAGATAGTTTCTAGGTCTGCATTCTTGATATAATCATTACTCATCCAGTCGAGTTTCTTCTGATCAAAGGCTGCTGGAGACTTGCTGAGGCGGTTTTCATCGAAAAGTTTAATGAGTTCTTCACGAGAGAAGATTTCATCTTCTCCACCTGGGTTCCAACCAAGAAGAGCAATAAAGTTAAATACTGCTTCTGGTAAATAACCTTTTTTACGGTAGTCTTCGATAAACTGAAGGGTGTTGGTGTCACGTTTAGACAATTTTTTCCCAGTTTCAGAGTTGATAATCAAAGTCATGTGACCGAACTCTGGTGCTTCCCAACCAAGTGCTTCATAAACCATAAGCTGTTTTGGTGTATTAGCAATATGGTCATCTCCACGGATAACATGGGAGATTTGCATATCGTGGTCATCGATAACAACGGCAAAGTTGTAAGTTGGGTAACCATCTTTCTTTTGGATAACCCAGTCACCACCGATATTGCCACCTTCAAATTCGATATCGCCTTTGACCATATCATGCCACTTGTAGATACCTGACTCATTAACAGCCAAACGAACTGTTGGAATGATACCAGCTGCTTCACGTTCTGCGATGTAAGCTACTTTCTCCTGTTCACTCATACCAAGGTATTCGTTGATGTAGCGTGGTGTTTCACCAGCCGCTTCTTGGCGTTCGCGTTCAGCCGCCAATTCTTCTTCTGTAACATAAGATTTGTAGGCTTTTCCTTCAGCTAGCAATTGGTCGATGTATTTTTGATACAAGTCCAAACGTTCAGACTGGCGGTAGTTTTCATGTGTTTCTGGGCTTTCATCCCAATCCATGCCCAACCAACGAAGGTTTTCAAGCTGTGAACGTTCACCATCTTCGACATGACGTTTACGGTCAGTATCTTCAATACGGATAATAAAAGTTCCACCATGATGACGTGCGTAAAGATAGTTGAACAATGCTGTACGGGCATTCCCGATGTGTAGTAGTCCTGTTGGACTTGGTGCGTAACGTACGCGGATATCTTTTGACATAGTTTCTCCTATAAAGTCTCTAGGCGTCTGCCTTTTTACTCTCTATATTATATCACAAGTCTTGGCTGAGTCCAATTTCTATGGATAAAGAGAGTAAAAAGAGTGGACAAACCACTCTTTTCTTCTATTATAGACGTGCGTTAAGTTCTTTGCTCAATTCTTCAAATCCTGGTTTTCCAAGCAGGGCAAACATGTTACGTTTATAAGCTTCAACACCTGGTTGGTCAAATGGGTTGATAGCATTCAAGTAACCTGAAAGGGCGATAGCCAATTCGAAGAAGTAGATAGTGTAACCAAGAGTGAAAGCGTCTTGCTCTGGAAGAGTCACGTACATGTTTGGTACATCACCATCTGTGTGGGCAAGAAGAACACCGTCAGTTGCTTTTTTGTTTACAAAGTCAACGTCTTTTCCTTGAAGGTAACCAAGTCCATCAAGATCTTCTTCCAAAGTAGGAATAATCACGTTCTTACGAGGTTTGTCAACACGAACAACTGTTTCAAACATGATACGAGTTCCTTCTTGGATAAATTGACCAAGTGAGTGCAAGTCAGTTGAGAAGTTGGCTGAAGTTGGGTAGATACCTTTTTGGTCTTTTCCTTCTGATTCACCAGCCAATTGTTTCCACCACTCTGAGAAGTATTGAAGCGATGGCTCATAGTTTACCAAGATTTCAGTTGCATAGCCTTTACGGTAAAGGATGTTACGAACTGCTGCGTATTGGTAAGCTTCGTTTTCAGAGATTTTATCTGAAGTGTAGTCTTTGCGAGCTGCGTTAGCACCTTCCATAAGGGCTTTGATGTCAGCTCCTGAAGCAGCGATTGGAAGCAAACCAACAGCTGTCAATACTGAGAAGCGTCCACCGATGTCATCTGGAACCACAAATGTTTCCCAACCGTTGGCATCTGCTTCAACCTTAACAGCACCTTTTTGGCGGTCAGTTGTTGCATAGATACGTTTGTTTGCTTCTTCTTGACCGTATTTCTTAACCAAGAGTTCTTTGAAGACACGGAAAGCGATAGCTGGCTCAGTTGTTGTACCTGATTTAGAAATTACGTTTACTGAGAAGTCTTTGTCTGCAACATACTCTACCAAGTCAGCAAGGTAAGTAGATGAGATTGAGTTTCCTGCGTAAAGGATTTGTGGAGCCTTACGTTCTTCTTTTGTTTGCAAGTTAGCAAAGTGGTGGTTCAAGAAGTCGATTGCTGCTTTGGCACCAAGGTAAGATCCACCGATACCAATCACAACCAAAACATCGCTGTCTGATTTGATTTGCTCAGCAGCTTTCAAGATGCGGTCGAATTCTTCACGGTCGTAGTTTTCAGGAAGGTCCAACCATCCCAAGAAGTCGCTACCAGCACCAGTTCCTTTACGGATCAATTCATCTGCTGCTGTTACTTGTGATTGCATGTATTCCACTTCATGTGGTGCAACAAATTTGTCTAAAACTTTTGAATAATCAAATTTAATATGTGACATGTTATTCCTCCAATATTTCTTCTTTTCTATCATAACGCTTACCTTCGTTTTTTTCAAGTTTTTTTGTCGAATTTCTCCAATTTTTATCAGAATTCAAACGTTTGCGTAAAAATCCCACATTCCAAAAATTTTGAAATAATAAAAAGAAAGAACGACTAGATGTTCCAGCCGTTACAGTTCATTCAATAAATACTCAAATAATTCTAAATTGCCATCTTCTTCATTAACCAGAAACTCTGGATGCCACTGCAAACCGATAATGCGGTGCTCGTCGATAGACTCAATCGCTTCGATGGTTTGATCTCTCGGATCAATAGCAGTTACACGGAAATTAGGTGCCAAATCTTTGATACTCTGACGATGTACGGAGTTGACCTGACTTTCTTTTCCAAATAGCTTAGCCACCACGCTTCCTTCCACTGTCTCAATAGAGTGAGATGTCCCAAAAGGCAGTCCTTGCCAGTGACCTTCGATTTCTTGATTGAGGGTTCCACCAAAGGCAACATTGACAAGTTGGACACCACGGCAGATTGCCATAATTGGTTTGTTCTGACGGAGCGCTTCTTTCAAAAGCGCCAATTCAAATTCATCACGGACTAGATTGTAATCATCGCTCTCGATGGTCTTTTTCTCTCCGTAAAACTGAGGATGGACATTTTGGCCTCCTGTCAAAATCAATTTGTCAATCATTTCCACATAATCGCGCACAACTGACTCATCACCAACAGGAATGACTAAAGGGAGACCACCGACTTGACGAATGCTCTCTGCGAATCTACAAGATACAGACGAATGAATGTTTTTGCCTTCTGCGTCTACGGGACATAGATTTGCAGCAACTCCTACAACCGTTCTAGCCATGATGTCTCTCCTTTCAAATATTAACGATAGTCCTATCATATCACTCAAAAGACCTTTCGTCTAATATGTTTTTTTAAAGTCCGTGATAAATATTTTTTATGGACAAGAAAAAGCTGCCCACATAGGACAACTTCTTTCTTATTCAAAAACAAATTGATTGTGATAGAGTTCTGAATAGAAGCCACCTAGTTTCAAGAGTTCATGGTGGTTACCACGTTCAATGACTTCGCCATCTTTAAGAACAATAATCTGATCTGCATTGAGAATGGTTTTCAAACGGTGGGCAATAACGAAACTGGTTCTACCTGCTACAACCGCTTCCATGGCATGCTGAATCTTGCTTTCTGTCACCGTATCTACATTTGAAGTTGCTTCATCGAGAATGAGAACTTCTGGATCTGTCATCAGCGTTCGAGCAATGGAAATCAATTGCTTTTGCCCTGTTGAGAAGATACTCTGGTCATCATCGATGAGGGTATCGTATTTATCAGGCAAGCCTTCGATATAGTCGTGAATGTGGGTTGCCTTAGCTGCTGCCTCAACCATTTCCTGACTGGCATCTGGTACCCCAAAACGGATATTGTCTCGAATGGTTCCGCTAAATAAAACCGAATCTTGCAAGACAATTCCCACCTTACTTCTAAGACTATCTAAGTCATAGTCACGAATGTCTTTACCGTCAAAATAAATACCGCCAGCATCAACATCATAAAAGCGATTGATGAGGTTCATAATAGTCGTTTTCCCTGAACCTGTCGGACCAACAACCGCAGTCATATGGCCTTTCGGAGCGGAAATGCTGACATCTTTCAAAATTGGCTTATCAGGCAAATATGAGAAATCAATATGACGGATTTCGACACCTTCTTGCAACTGAGTGAAGGCCGGAGCATTTTCAGGTCGGATTTCTTCCTCTGCATCAAACATTTCCTGAATCCGTTCAGCCCCTGTAAAGGCTAACTGAAGACTTCCCCAACTAGCTGCAACTTGAATAATAGGCTGATAATACTGCTGTGAAAATTGGGCGAACATAACAATCAGACCTAGAGCTGTACTTGTTTCAATACTCTTATCATTCAGTAGAACAGCTGAACCAGCAAAGATAACGATGGCTGTGTTGACCAAGCTCATCCCATTCATAACAGGAAAAAGAATTCCTGAAAACATTCTTCCTTTAAAGGTTGCCTTGCGCACGCGCTCATTTTGTTCAAGAAATCCTGCCATCATATCCTCTTGAATTCCTTGCACAATCACGGCTTTTTGGCCTGAAATACTCTCATCCATATAGGCGTTGAGTTTTCCTACCTCTTTTTGCTGTAGGTTGGTGTATTTGCGTGCCATTTTCACGATGAAAATCAACATAAGAAAGGCCACTGGTGTGCTTGCAACGGTGATGAGTGCCAGCGTTACATTTCTCGAAAACATAACAAGAATCAGACCAATGTATAAAACAATATTGCTCATGACCTGAATCAAGCTCTCGTTAAAGGCTTGGAGAATATTATCCAAATCACTGGTAAAACGAGATAAGATATCGCCATCTTGTCGGCGGTCAAAGAAAGAAACCGTCAATCGCGCAAGTTTGCCAAAGAGGCCTTTGCGCATATCATTGGTCGATTCTGCAATCACGCGCGTCATAAGACACATGTATATGACACTGGAGATAAAGAGAACCAAAACCAGCAGACCAAGATTGACCATGATTCCTGATAGACTCTGCCAAACAAGTTCTGGATTGCCATCTTGATAAGCTTGAACTAAATTAGCTAGCTCTGTTACCGCTTGTCCAGAAAAGACTGGAAAGAGGGCTTGGGCAAGAGTCGCTAGAACAATCATCAGAATGACAACTACAAATGATAACTTATAAACTTTAAAATAATTCCAAAAAAATTGAACTGTCTTCATGTTACTCCTCCTTTCCTTTCTGTGTTTCATAGATCTCACGGTAAACGGCATTGTTGGCAACCAAATCTGCATGCGTCCCTTGACCAATCAATCGTCCTTGATCCAGCACCAATATCTTATCTGCATGGACAACCGAGCTAATCTTTTGAGCGATGATAATGGTTGTCGTCCCCTTCAGATCCTTATTCAAGGCTTCTTGCACCAGGCGCTCTGACTTGGCATCCAAGGCTGAGGTCGAATCGTCAAAAATCAGAATACGCGGATTGCTGACAATCCCACGCGCAATCGACATCCTTTGTTTTTGCCCACCTGAAAAATTGGTTCCCCGTTCCTCAACTGGACTTTCAAAGGTTTTCTCCATACGATGAATGAATTCGCTGGCCTGAGCAATATTAGCTGCGCGCTCCATTTCAAATAGAGTGGCATCTCCCTTACCCTGTCTCAAGTTATCAGCAATCGTTCCACTAAAAAGAATGGCACGTTGGAGAACGATAGAAACAGTTTTACGTAGGGTTCCTTCACTCACTTCTCGAATATCCTTGCCTCCGATTTTAATAGAGCCTTCCTGTGGGTCAAAGAGACGTGGAATCAATTGAGCCAAAGTTGACTTCCCTGCACCAGTCGCTCCAACTACTCCAACCATTTGACCAGGTTCGATGGTAAAGCTCACATCTTTCAGCATCGGTTCCTGATCCATTGGATAGGTAAAGGTTACATTTTCAAAGCTAAGACTTCCAACCAACTCTTCATCTGGGACATCCTTGAAGGTCATAGCTGGCTCTGCGTCAAGAATTTCTCGAATACGACGCATGGAAATCATGGCACGGCTGACAGAATTTCCCAAAAATCCAACCATGACAATGGTAAAGATAATCTGGCTCAAGTAATTGACAAAGGAAGCAATGGAACCAACAACAGACGGATCCGACTGAACCATCCCTGCAACCAGCCAAATAGAGAGGAATACCGCCCCATAGCCAACTAACATCATAAAGGGTTCCACTACTGAAAAGGCATAACCAATGTAAAGGTTTTGACCAAGAAGCTCGTCTGAGACCTCTGTAAACTTCGCAAACTGCTCTTTTTCTTGGACAAAGGACTTGACCACACGAACACCGCGCAGATTTTCCTTAGCAATGGCATTGATGCGCTCAAGAAGGGTTTGAAACTTGGCAAAACGTGGCCCCATCATCCCCATCATGACAGCAGTCAAGGCAAAAATCAAGACTACCATGAGAACAATCACCCACCATAGAGAGGGCAAAGTTTGAACCGCAAGGATAAACGAACCGATGAACAAGAGGGGAAGTCTGAAAAGAATTTGGAAGGTCATCATGACGACGTTCTGAATCTGGTTGATATCATTTGTCATTCGAACGACTAGATTTCCCGCATTAAATTGTTCAATATTGGCATAAGAAAAGGTTTGGATTTTACGGAAGGCATCCTCCCGAAGATCGGATGAAACTCCTTGGGCAATATAGGCTGCAAGGATAACATTAAGCCCACCAGCAACCAAACCGACCAAGGCCACACCAATCAACCAAGCCCCGATACTATAAATAGCTTCATATTTCCCAGCAAGGAGGGCGTCTAACACTTCCTGCAGATAACGCGGTTGCAGAAGTGAACTAGCAACCATCAAGCCTGTCATCAGAAGCGAAGCTAAGGCCTGCCACTTGTAGGTTTTTATTTTCTGAATTAGCATACTTTCTCCTTAAAAAATAGACAAAAGGGAGCGACAATGTGTCAGCTCCTTCTCATTCTGTTTGTGTGATGTTATTCTAGCAAAAAAGTGGGGACTTGTCAAAGAAGTATCCTTGATACAGCTAGAATGATCAGCAATTCTTGGATTTATAGTTTCTGTTTTAACTCTACTAAGACATTCATAGCCTGCATAGGTGTCATGTTGTAAACATCCAGTTTAGACAATTCTGCTAGGATAGGATGTTCTTCAGTTGTATCAAAGAGTGAAATCTGTTCAGTGACAGCACTTGTTTGCCTCATCAGACTTGGACTTTCTCCCCCTTGACTCTCCAGTTGAGTCAAAATCTTATCCGCCCTTGTTAAAAGGTCTGCTGGCAAGCCAGCAATCTTGGCAACATGGATACCGTAGGATTTATCGGCTGGTCCTGGTTCAATCTTGTGAAGGAAGGTAACTTGCCCATCCTGCTCCAAAGTTGCTACGTGGACATTGACCAGGTGTTTCAAGCTGGACTCCAAACTAGTCAACTCATGGTAATGGGTCGCAAAGAGGGTCTTGGCTCCGATGTGCTCATGGATGTATTCGATGATGGATTGAGCAAGAGCCATCCCGTCATAAGTTGCCGTTCCACGACCTAACTCATCAAAAAGAATCAAAGAATTTTTGGTCGCATGCGAAATGGCATTATTAGCCTCCATCATCTCTACCATAAAAGTTGATTGACCTGAAACCAAGTCATCTGCTGCTCCGATACGGGTAAAGATCGCATCAAAAATCGGTAAATAGGCGCTTTCTGCCGGTACATAGGAACCCATCTGGGCCATAATCGCCGTCATGGCTAACTGACGCATGTAGGTAGACTTCCCGCTCATGTTGGGCCCTGTAATCAGTTGAATACTGGTATCTTCTGCCATCTGAATCGTATTGGGAATATAGGTCTGAGCCCCCATGACCTTTTCAACGACAGCATGGCGCCCTTTCTGGATATCAATCCGCGAATCATCTCCAAACTCAGGTCGAATCAAATGCTGGGTTTCAGCCACAACCGCCAGACTCTGTAAGACATCAACGGTCGCAATTCCTTGAGCTAGAGCTTGTAAACGCTGGATGTACTTGCTGACCTCTTCACGAATGCGCATAAAAATTTCGTACTCTAGATTAGATGACTTCTCACGCGCCTCCAACATATCTCCCTCGATACGCGCTAATTCTTCGGTTCCAAAGCGTTCTGAATTTTTCAGCGTCGCCTTGCGGAAAAAGTGAGCAGGCACATTTCCCAGTTGCGAATTGGTCACATGGAAATAGTAGCCATCCTTCTTATTGTAGTCAATCTTAAGCGTGCTGATGCCAGAGTTTTCTCGCTCCTTTGCTTCAATTTCAGCAATCCAGCTAGTCCCTTCTCTGAGCACACGACGGTACTTGTCTAAGGTTTCATCAAAGCCAGTTCGGATAATGCCCCCATCTGTAATCACATGAGGAGCTTCAGGAGCAATCGCTGCGCTAATCAAGCCCTCCAACTCAGGGATTCCATCCAGTTGTTCGATGAGATAAGCTAGAGCAGGTTGCTCCATCCCTTCTAAAATCGCACGAATCCGTGGCACACTAGACAAGGTTGTCGCCAACTGCAAGAGATCCTTGGGATTGGTTTTGCCAAAAGAAACACGACTAGCCAAGCGCTCAATGTCATAAACACCCTTGAGACCGTCTGTCAAATCACTACGCTCAAAGAAATGGTCGAGGAAGACCTGCACCACTTCTTGGCGTTGGATGATTCGCTCCTTGTCAATCAAGGGACGATGGATCCAAGAGCGTAAAAGCCGCATCCCCATAGCCGTTTTGGTTTCATCCAAAAGCCAGAAAAGACTGCCTTGCTTCTTGCCTGAACGGGCATTCTCAACCAAATCCAGACTAGCCTTGGTCGCATAATCCATCTGCAAGAAATCCTTGATTTCATAGCGGATAACAGGTTTGAGGTGGTTCAATTCCCTCATTTGAGTCCGATGAACATACTGGAGCAACTTACTAGCTGCCGCTTGCTCCACAGCTGCTAATCGTGAATCCAGTAAATGGATATCCTCAAAGCTTTCCTTTTCATAAGAGAGTACCAGATTCATCTGGCGACTAAGGATTTGTTCTTCTTCCTCAGATAAGTCATAACCCAGCACCACTTCTCGCGCCTTGAGGTTACGGATTTCTCCACAAACCAGCGTGAAATCCAAAAGACCTGTCACATAAAAGTCACCCGTCACCAGGTCCATATAAGCTAGGCCAAATTGATTCCCAGCACGGTCTATGGCAACTAAGAAGTTGTTCTGACTATCTGGCTTACTGCTATCGACCACTGTCCCTGGCGTAATGACCTGAACAACCTCTCGTTTCACAACCCCAACTGCTTGTTTAGGATCTTCCATCTGTTCAGCAATGGCTACCTTGTAGCCCTGCTCAATCAAAACATCAATGTACTGTTGGGCAGAATGATAGGGAACCCCTGCCATAGGAATCGGATTGTCCGCATTCTTGTTGCGACTCGTTAAGGAAATTTCCAGAATCTGCGCAGCATTGACCGCATCCTCGTAAAATAATTCATAAAAATCACCCATCCGAAAGAGCAAAAAAGCATCTGGATATTGCTTTTTAATATCCACATACTGTTGCATGCCGGGTGATAGCTTTTCTGTCGCCATTTTCCGTCTCTCCTTGTCAAAAATAAGTCTTGAGAGCAACTCCCAAGACCTTACTTATCTTTCATCAAATCTAGCAAACGATCTTCCATGAGTTTGGCAACGTGCTGGTCTCGACAAATGACCAATAAGGTATTGGCACCAGCAACTGTTCCTAAAATCCATTCATCCTTGTTTGCATCTACAATATTTGCCAAAACAGAGGCTTCGCCCAATTTGGTATGAAGTACCAAGGTAAACTCTGCTCTTGCAACACCTTCTAAATGATGAGACAAAAATTCCACCAAATCAATCTTTTCTGTCTCATTTGCTAGTACATAATACACCATATCATTTTTCTTGACCTTGGTCAAGCCGATTTCGCGCAAATCACGAGACAGGGTTGTCTGCGTCACAAAGACATTGTGCGCCTCCAACCGATCTTGAATTTCTTTTTGTGTACTTAATTTCTCCTCAGTAATCATTTTTTTTATTAACTGATGACGATCTCTTTTTCTCATAAAATCCTCTTATGTGAATATTTATAACTAATTTTATAACTATATTATACCAAAAAAATAGGAGATTTCAAAAATTTTTTCTTCTTTCTTTAAAATTGTGATAAAATAGTAGAAAAGTCCAAAAAGGAGCTCTTAATGAATACAAAAGAATTGATTGCTAGCGAGTTGGCTAGCGTCATTGATAGCCTGGATCAAGAGGCTATTTTAAATTTACTGGAAACCCCTAAAAACTCAGAAATGGGAGACATCGCTTTCCCTGCTTTTTCTCTTGCAAAAGTCGAACGTAAAGCGCCACAAATGATTGCGGCTGACCTGGCTGAAAAGATTAACAGTCAAGCCTTTGAAAAGGTTGTTGCAACAGGACCTTACGTTAATTTTTTCCTTGATAAATCTGCCATTTCTGCTCAAGTATTGCAAGCTGTTATCACTGAAAAAGAACACTATGCTGACCAAAACATTGGTAAACAAGAAAATGTTGTTATTGACATGTCTAGTCCCAATATTGCTAAACCATTTTCTATCGGTCACCTGCGCTCAACTGTTATCGGAGATAGCTTGTCACATATTTTCCAAAAAATCGGTTATCAAACGGTCAAGGTCAACCACTTGGGAGACTGGGGTAAACAGTTTGGGATGCTGATTGTTGCCTACAAAAAATGGGGCGACGAAAAAGCTGTAAAAGCTCATCCAATCGATGAACTTCTTAAACTCTATGTCCGCATCAACGCTGAAGCCGAAAATGACCCTAGCTTGGATGAAGAAGCACGCGAATGGTTCCGTAAACTGGAGAATGGAGATGAGGAAGCTCTTGCTCTTTGGCAATGGTTTCGTGATGAAAGTTTGGTAGAATTTAACCGCCTTTACAATGAACTGAAGGTTGAATTTGACAGCTACAACGGCGAAGCCTTCTACAATGATAAGATGGATGCAGTTGTAGACATTCTTTCTGAAAAAGGCCTTCTTGTTGAATCAGAAGGTGCCCAAGTTGTCAATCTTGAGAAATATGGAATTGAACATCCAGCCCTTATCAAAAAATCTGATGGTGCAACTCTCTATATCACACGTGACTTGGCTGCAGCCCTTTACCGTAAAAACGAATACCAATTTGCTAAATCTATCTACGTAGTTGGTCAAGAACAATCTGCCCACTTTAAACAGCTCAAAGCTGTCTTGCAAGAAATGGGCTACGACTGGAGTGAAGACATTACTCACGTTC
The DNA here is from genome assembly GCA_001560895.1 of Streptococcus mitis. NCBI lineage: Bacteria > Bacillati > Bacillota > Bacilli > Lactobacillales > Streptococcaceae > Streptococcus > Streptococcus mitis. Next base: position 179,701 of record CP014326.1, on the reverse strand, counting down.
CTTTTGGTTTGGTTACAAAAGAAGGGAAAAAACTCTCTACTCGTAAAGGGAATGTCATCTTGCTAGAACCTACAGTTGCAGAGGCTGTTAGTCGTGCCAAAGCCCAAATCGAGGCTAAAAATCCTGAACTTGAAAATAAAGACCAGGTGGCGCATGCTGTTGGGGTTGGAGCCATTAAATTCTATGACCTCAAGACTGACCGTACAAACGGATATGACTTTGACCTAGAGGCCATGGTATCCTTCGAGGGTGAAACTGGACCTTACGTTCAATACGCCTACGCTCGTATCCAATCTATCTTACGCAAAGCCGATTTCAAACCAGAAACAACTGGCAACTATAGCTTGAATGATACTGAAAGCTGGGAAATCATTAAACTCATCCAAGACTTCCCACGTATTATCAACCGTGCGGCAGATAACTTTGAACCTTCTATCATTGCTAAATTTTCGATTAATCTGGCTCAAGCCTTCAACAAGTACTATGCACATACACGTATCCTAGATGAAAGTCCTGAGCGCGACAGCCGTCTAGCTCTCAGCTACGCAACTGCAGTTGTTCTCAAAGAAGCCCTTCGCTTGCTTGGAGTAGAAGCGCCAGAGAAAATGTAAATCGCCAAAGTTACTTGATTGCGGAGCAATCTAAGTAACTAACGCCAAATCCTATCAGAGATTTGGCTAGGCGCTTCACTAGTTCTGGGACATAAATATTATCGATTTATGTCCCAGAACGTCGTAACCAGAGATATTTGCCTAAACGCTTTACTAATTCACCAATCCAAATAATATTGATTTGGTTAGACTCATGTCGTAAGCTTTTAATTACTTGATTGTAAAGCAGTTTAAGTAACTAAGACCAAATCCTATACGTAATTAGGTTTAGAGGCCTATCAAAATTTTGCTGACTTGATCTGTGAATTAACTAATTCAATCTACTCACTACTACTTCTTTATCATACAGGGAGATTTTCTATGAGCCAATATGCTTATATCCTCGTTGTGATTAGCTTGGTATTCCTTTTTCTACTCAATAAGTACGAGAAGGAGAGACTTCAAAGACTCTACCAAGAACAACTTTTAAAGGATGAAACATTTAGGGATGACATCAAAGAGAAAATTCACACAACTGAAAATATCAATGATGTCATTGCTTACATCAATAAAACTTATCATCTGGGAATGTTGCTATCAAAAGACATTACAGATCAATTGAAATAAACCTAGCTATTCTTTAAGAAATATCAAAACCGAGACTAAGAGTTTAATACTTCGTCTCGGTTTTTATGTATTTTTCAAGTAACAAAGCTACCACTCCCCCAGCAATGCAAGTGCAAAATCCTCTAGAATATGATAGAATAATGAAAAGGACTCTATTAAGGAGGAAATCATGGAAAAACAAACTATCGCCGTCTTGGGGCCTGGTTCTTGGGGAACTGCCCTTTCACAAGTCTTAAATGACAATGGACACGAGGTACGTATCTGGGGAAATATTCCCGAGCAAATCAATGAAATTAATACCTATCATACTAACAAGCACTACTTTAAAGATGTCGTTCTAGATGAAAATATTATCGCCTACACTGACTTAGCTGAAGCACTGAAAGATGTGGATGCGATTTTGTTTGTTGTCCCAACAAAAGTGACACGACTTGTTGCCCAACAAGTTGCACAAACCTTGGATCATAAGGCTATCATCATGCACGCATCAAAAGGATTGGAGCCTGATAGCCATAAACGATTATCAACCATCCTTGAAGAAGAGATTCCTGAAGAGCTCCGCAGTGATATTGTCGTTGTCTCAGGGCCTAGCCATGCAGAAGAGACCATTGTGCGTGACCTGACTTTAATCACAGCTGCTTCTAAAGATTTGCAAACAGCTCAATACGTTCAGGAACTCTTTAGCAATCACTACTTCCGACTTTATACCAATACGGATGTTATCGGGGTTGAAACTGCTGGTGCTCTTAAAAACATTATCGCTGTCGGGGCAGGAGCTTTACATGGTCTAGGATTTGGTGACAATGCCAAGGCAGCCATCATCGCACGAGGCTTGGCAGAAATTACCCGCTTAGGAGTAGCACTTGGTGCCAGTCCATTAACCTATAGTGGCTTATCTGGTGTGGGAGATTTGATCGTAACTGGAACCTCCGTCCACTCTCGTAACTGGAGAGCTGGAGACGCCCTTGGTCGTGGAGAATCCCTAGCTGATATCGAAGCCAATATGGGCATGGTGATTGAAGGAATCTCAACAACTCGAGCAGCCTATGAACTAGCGCAAGAACTTGGAGTCTATATGCCAATTACACAAGCCATTTACCAAGTTATTTACCACGGAACCAACATCAAAGATGCTATTTATGACATCATGAACAATGAATTTAAAGCAGAAAATGAGTGGTCTTAACCCTCTAAAGAAAGGATTCTTATGACATCAAAAGTTAGAAAAGCTGTCATCCCTGCCGCTGGACTAGGAACTCGTTTCTTACCAGCAACCAAGGCCCTTGCCAAAGAAATGTTGCCAATTGTAGACAAACCAACTATCCAATTTATCGTAGAAGAAGCTCTTAAATCAGGCATTGAAGATATTCTGGTTGTCACTGGTAAGTCAAAACGTTCTATTGAAGACCACTTTGACTCAAACTTTGAGCTTGAATACAACCTTAAGGAAAAAGGCAAAACAGATCTATTGAAATTGGTAGACGAAGCAACTGGTATGCGCCTCCATTTCATTCGCCAAACTCACCCTCGCGGTCTTGGAGACGCTGTCCTACAAGCCAAAGCTTTTGTAGGGAATGAGCCCTTCGTTGTTATGCTGGGTGATGACCTTATGGACATCACAAATGAGAATGCCGTTCCTTTGACAAAGCAACTGATGAATGATTACGAAAAGACACACGCATCAACCATTGCTGTCATGCCTGTACCACACGAAGATGTTTCATCATATGGAGTCATTGCTCCTCAAGGCGAAGGAATCAATGGTCTCTACAGTGTCGAAACTTTCGTTGAAAAACCAGCTCCCGAAGATGCACCAAGTGATTTGGCAATCATCGGTCGCTATCTACTCACACCTGAAATTTTTGATATCTTAGAAAATCAAACTCCTGGTGCTGGAAATGAAATCCAACTTACCGACGCTATTGATACGCTTAATAAAACACAACGTGTTTTCGCCCGTGAATTTACAGGAGCTCGTTACGACGTTGGGGATAAGTTTGGCTTTATGAAAACATCTATTGACTACGCCCTCAAACATCCACAAGTCAAAGATGACTTGAAAGAATACCTCATCCAACTTGGAAAAGAATTGGCTGAGAAGGAATAAAATAAAAAGATAAGGTTCAAAAAATGCCTTATCTTTTTTCATTACATAAATTTTCTTCCAGGTTCGTCACAACCCCGTTCCCTTGTAGAAAAGAAAAACTGCGAGTCCTACGAACAAGACTACCGCTACCAGTCTCTGACTAGCGCTATACATCCGTCTTTCTCCTCGAACTGGAAAGATAACTGCTAGAAATGCGCCACCAACTGCGCCTCCGATATGGCCTGCTAGGCTTATTCCTGGAATCAGAACACTTCCAATAATATTAACCACAAAAAGTGTCAGATAAGATTGCCCTAGCTGTTGGATATAGGGGTTGCGAGTGGCATAGCGAAGAACGATAATTGCAGCAAATAGTCCATAGAGAGAAGTAGAGGCTCCTGCGGCTAAGGATTTGGGACTAAATACAAAAACAAAGAGATTGCCCATCATTCCTGATAAGAGATAGAGAAAGAAAAACTTCTTGGATCCAAAAATTTCCTCTACTTGCCTACCAAGATAATAAAGCGAAAGCATATTGACAATGAAATGCTCCCAACCAATATGGACAAAGATGGCAGAGAAGAGACGCCAAACTTGCTCGGGAAAGAGACGAATGGCAGGGCCATACATGGCTCCAAATCGAAATAAGGTATCCGCCCTATCAAAGTTTCCGCCTGCAGTCACCAGCATTAGTAGAAACACCAAGGCCGTCACTAAGAGGAAGAAACTCGTCACAGGATAACGCCTATCAAAGATTTCCTTCATCAATTAATACCTCCTGAACAGGAATATCATGGTTTTCAGGGATAAAGTCCTGAACTTGACAAGGATAAACCGTACTCAAAGTATGGCCAGTAAAATGTTCCAGATAACGATCATAATAACCTCCACCGTATCCAATCCGACATCCTTCCGTTGTAAAAGCCAAGCCAGGAACATGAATCAAATCAATCTGAGAGGCCTCCACTACCTCCAACTCTCCCTGTGGCTCCAGTAAGCCAAAGGAAGTTTTTACTAATTGCTGCGGATTATAGACCACAAACTCCATGCGCCCCTTGGGATAGGTTTTAGGTATCAGAACCTTCTTGCCGTCCTTCAGCACCTGCTCAATCAGTTCCTGCGTTTGAAATTCGTGCGGAAAAGAGAGATAGGTTGCGATGACTTTCGCTTCTTGGTAAAAGGGATGGTGTAAAAGTCGCTCGGTTAAAGCTTGGTCGATAGCCGGCTTTTGCTCTTGAGATATAGCCTTCATTTCATGCAAGACTTGCTTACGTAATTCCGATTTCATAGACAACCCCTCTACTCTGTTGCCTTCTTTTTCAGGAAACTAGAGACTGCATCAAGCCCAATAGCTAAGGCTTCTTCCTTAGGACTCATCTGAGGGTGATGAAGGGCGTAGGGACTATCGATACCCAGCCAAAACATAACCCCATCAACCTTTGAAAGGAGATAACCAAAGTCCTCACCTGTCATAGCAGGTTCGATATCAATCAACTCGATTCCGTCTTTTTCTTCAAAGAAGTCCATCAGTTCACGCGCCAAGGCTGGATTGTTCTCAACAGGCAGGTAACCACCTTGCTTGAGTTCCACTTCGACTTCCATATCAAAGGCAGCTGCAACCCCTTCTGCAACTGTTCTGACCCTCTTTTGCACTAAGAGACTCATATCCTGTGTCAAGGCCCGAATAGTTCCATGCAAAAAGGCTGTGTCTGTGATGACATTGTTGGTTGTTCCAGCCTGAAAAACACCAAAGGTCACCACCGCTCCCTCGATTGGGTTGACATTGCGGCTGACAACTGACTGCACCTGGGTCACAAAGTAACTAGCCGCCACCAAAGCATCATTAGCTTCATGCGGAAAGGCTGCGTGTCCTCCTTTGCCTTTGAAACGAATCTTCACCTCGCAAGTTCCTGCAAAGAGTGTATGAGTATTGGTCGCAATCTGTCCAACCTTCAAATCTGGCCTAACATGAAGGCCATAAAATTGATCTGGTAGCCAATCTCCAAAAGCGCCATCTTCATACATGATCATGCCACCAGCTTCATTTTCTTCAGCGGGCTGAAATAGGAAGAGCAAATTATTCTTCGGTTGCTGCTCAAGGGCTCGCTCAAGACAGCCCAAGGCAATGGTCATGTGGAAATCATGTCCACAGGCGTGCATGCGACCTTGGTGGTGAGAAGCAAAAGGAAGGCCTGTTTGTTCAACGATCGGCAGACCATCAATATCTGTCCGCCAACCAATGGTCCGCTCTGACTGACTTCCCTGCAAATAGACCAAAATACCTGTCCGCCAAGTACGAACTTGAACAAAGTCCTTGCCCTCTGTCAATTTCTCAATCATATCCAGTAAATAAGCCTGAGTCTTAAACTCCTCCAAGCCAATCTCTGGAATCTGGTGCAAATCTCGTCTAGTCTGAATCAAATCTAACATCTATCTGTCCTCCCATATAGCAGAAAGAGGCTGGAAAAAGGGTTCCGCCTCTATTTTTACTTTTACAATTACAAGGTACGAAGCGCATCCTCTAGCGCTGTTTTTTGTTGGGTTTGGGCATCAATTTCTTTGATGATACGAGCCGGGACGCCTGCTACCACTACATTTTCTGGGACATCTTGGGTAACGATAGCTCCTGCAGCGACAACTGAACCACTACCAATTTGCACCCCTTCGATAACCACTGCATTGGCACCGATAAGAACATTGTCTCCGACACGGACTGGTTCTGCGCTAGCTGGCTCAATCACACCTGCCAAAACTGCACCTGCACCAACGTGGCTGTTTTTCCCAACGATAGCACGGCCACCAAGGATAGCCCCCATGTCAATCATAGTTCCTGCACCAATTTCAGCACCGATATTGATGACTGCTCCCATCATGATAACAGCATTGTCACCAATTTCAACTTGATCACGAATAATAGCGCCTGGCTCGATACGAGCATTGATAGCACGTTTATCTAGCAAAGGAACTGCAGAATTACGAGCATCTTGCTCAACAACATAGTCTTGATTTTCTACCAAACCATCTAGAAGCGGAGCCACGTCCTTCCAGTCTCCGAATAGGACATTCCCTAGTTTGACAACAGAGCTAGGTACAGCGGTTGCGAGTTGTCCCTCAAAGGTTACTTTAACACTGGTTTTCTTTTCAGCATTGGCGATAAATTGGATAATTTCTTGAGCATTCATTTTTGTGGCAGTCATAGGCGCCTCCTAGTTCATTTTAATGATACCTATTCTATCAAAAAAGGCCTCAAATTTGAAGCCTTTTTGTTTGTTTTTAGGTATGATTTTTAGGGATGTGAGATAAAACGTGCTGTCGGTAAAAGCAAGCCCCTACCGATACAACCTAAAAACACTCTTCACAACTATCTCCCCGTGTTTTATTGACTATTCTAGTATAGCACACTTTTAGAATTAAGAAAAGACTTTTTATTTACTTTCTTTCGCTTCTTCTACCGATAGGAAAATCATGGGTAAAATAATCAGGGCCATAGCTAGAAGAAGGGACCAATCCACTACCAAGCCTAAAAATAAAACACTCAAAAGGGCAGAAGAGAGAGGTTCACTGGCACTAATAACAGAAACCACCAAGGGAGAAACCAAGGACACAGCCTTCATGGAAATGAAAAAGGCAAAAGCCGTCCCAAAGAAAGCAATAATGAGGCAAATCAAGATACTCCAAATATCAAGAGTAAAGGAAAGCTGATAAACCGGCGAAAGGACATTGCTAAATAAACCTGCCAAAATCATCCCCCACCCAACCGTGGGTACAAAACCATAGCGCTTCGCGAAAGGTTGGGGCAAGATAACATTAAACATAACCCCCATAGCACTCAACAGACCTGTTATAAGGGCTAGTGGCGTCATGGATAACTGAGAGAGATCTCCCTTTGTCGCCATCAAGCACACACCCAGCATAGCAATCAGAACATAGAAAATAGCGCTTTTTGACGCTCGTTTTTTATAAACCAAACGATTATAAAAGAGTATAAAGACAGGACTGATAAACTGTAAAATAGTTGCTGTCGCAGCATTTGAATATTCTACACAGAGATAGAAAAAATACTGAACTGAAAAAATTCCCAAAATAGCATAGGCCAAAAAGGGCAGGTAATTTTTCTTGTCTCGCCAGATATCTAACACTTGTGATTTTACTTGCATTGCAGACCAAATAAGCACAAGACTCCCTGCTAGCGTCAAACGCATAGAGGTAATCCAACCAGAAGATACCTGATAATGAGTAAAGAAATACTCTCCTAAAATCCCACAGATTCCCCAAATTAAGCCGGATAGGAGCGAGTAAATGGTTCCTTTAACAATCTTTTTCTGATACTGATTCATATCTTTATTGTAACACGAAAGGGAAAAAGAAAAAAGTGGCAATCCATTGATTGGCCACTTCATTTAGCATAGTTCATAGAACTTATCGTCTTGTCCTTGAAGAAGATCGTGTAGCACTTGAGTTACTACTGTCACTAGAGCTACTACTTGAACTGCTGGAGCTTGATGGAGTTGGTAGACTCCCCACGATACTAGACCAAGCATTCTTATAATCCGCATCACTTCCACCAATAGCAAAGCGATAACTAGTCACTGGCGCTCCTGCCTTATTAGCCCAATAGCTGGTAACAGTCGAACCTGTGACATCTACCTCTTTTCCTTCAACAGAAACCTTACCTGGTTTTTGACCTGTTGATTTCAAGACTTCGGATTTTACTACACTAGAATCTAAAGCGAAGCGCTCGTTCCCCCAAATTCCAGGTTCAGACTCTTGGATAGCATTAACCAAGTGAGCCATATAATTAGAATTATTGGAATAGCCTGCTCTACGAGATAATGAATGATTATCATCATGCCCAATCCAACCACCTAAAGTTAATTTAGGAGTAGAAAGCATAAGCCACATATTTTCGTCTTGGTTGGTTGTACCAGTCTTCCCAATCCAATCTGCATTAGCTAATGTCGAATTTAAAGAAGTTAAATTCGGTTTAAAGGTTGTTGTCACACGAGAGGATAGAACTTCTCGCAACAAGCCCTGCATAATTGTTGCAGTAGCTTTTGAGTAGACTTGAACCGGTTTATCTTGATACTCATATACCACTCTATCATCTGATGCTTCAATTTTAGAAATCACATGTTTCTGATGATAAACTCCGTTATTTGCCAAGGTCTGATAGCCATTGGTATGCTGGGCAACTGTGACTTCAATACCACCACCCATTGGCAGGCTCTCAATACCGTACTCAGGAATCTCGTAACCCATCTTTTCCATATAACCTTTGACATCAACACCCTTTTCACGGAGCATACGATAGGTCCAGTAAGCCGGGATATTCCATGAATAGTTCAAGGCTTCTCCCAAGGTCATCATTCCTGTCCCCTTGCTATTAGCATACATAATCGGGTTGCCATTGGCAAAGTTTGTTGGATAGTTAGACAGAATCGTCTCACTTCCCATCAAGCCCTGGTCAATAGCGATCCCGTAGGCCAGCAAGGGCTTGGTAGTGGAAGCTGGTGAGCGCTTGGTGTCAAAGGCATGATTGTTTTGATTTTCTTGATAATTGCGACCACCTACAAAGCCTAGGATAGCACCTGTTTGGTTGTCCATCAAGACATTCCCTACTTCTACACGACCTGTTCCATCATCTAGTAGAGACCCATATCTGGCTACTGCATTCTGCATGGCAGTATGAACTTTTTTATTAATAGTAGTCATAATCTTATAACCACCTGTACTTAATTCTTGCTCAGCTCGTTTACGATACGCCTTCTGAATAGCTTCATTTTTCAGCTCTTGACTGGGAACATTATCTTGTTGGACCAAATAATCGTACATCCGGTCTATCGCTTCAGCCATAGCAGTATAGTAAAGGTAATCTCTTGAAACAACATTAACAGAACCTGATGGCAAAAAATCTTGTTTGATATTGTAATCCTTATACTGATTGTATTCTTCCTTTGTTAAGGATCCCGTACGATACATATTATAAAGAACATCCTTGGCCCGCTTCAAGCCTAGTTCTAAATCTTCATCGCTCTTAATAGCACCCGTATTTTCATAGGGAGAATAGATAATAGGACTTTGCGGTAGTCCTGCTAAAAATGCTGCTTGAGGAACAGTCAACTGACTAGCATCTACACCAAAAATACCCTCTGCTGCCTGCTGAGCACCTGCAATATTCTGTCCCTTATTATTTCGGCCAAAAGGAGCAATATTAAGATAAGTAACCAAAATTTCATCCTTACTCATCGTTCGTTCTAGCGCAAGTGCATCCACAATTTCTGTAGCCTTACGAGCCAAAGTCGGAGCATCTCCAACGACTTGCTGCTTGATTAACTGTTGGGTTAAGGTAGAGCCTCCACTAGATGAACCCAAACCTGCAAAGGTCCCCAAAGTCGCCCGAATCACAGCCTTAGGCACAACCCCTTTATGTTCAAGAAAATGTTCGTCCTCAGTTGCAACGATGGCTTTTTTGAGATTGTCCGATATCTCCTCAGATGAAATAGATGTCCGTAATAAATCACTCTCGATAGAAGCAATAACGCTTCCATCTTCATAGACAATTTCTGATATAGAAGAAACATCTTTAACCTGCTTAACCAGCTCCTCCGCTTGCGGAACCTTAGCCTTATCAAACAAAGCAACTCCATAACCAAGAGCCACACCTGCCCCAAAAAGCCCACCGATAAAGCCTAGAATAAAGAGGGTATTCAAAACTCCCTTGATAGCAGCCAAAATGCTACCTAAGATAGGCAGGAACTTCCCAACTGTTCCATCCGACTTCTTCGCTTCTAAGACTTTCTCTGATTTTTTATGATTTATGTTTGATTTTACTTGCTGGAAAAATGCCAGCACTTTTCTCTTTAATTGATTTTGCATGGATTTCCTCACTCTATTCATTATACCATAAAAGGGACACTTTCAATAAAATAGCCACTTTCTTCCTATTCTACTAGGCTATTGCCCAAGTTTGTGATACAATAGTTAGAAACAATAATTTTAAAAAGGAGAAAAGACATATGCACATTTTTGATGAGCTAAAAGAGCGTGGTTTGATTTTTCAAACGACTGATGAAGAAGCTTTGCGTAAAGCCCTAGAAGAAGGTCAAGTTTCTTATTATACTGGCTACGATCCAACTGCTGACAGCCTTCACCTAGGCCACCTTGTCGCAATCTTGACAAGTCGTCGCTTGCAGCTAGCAGGTCACAAACCTTATGCGCTCGTTGGCGGTGCTACAGGTCTCATCGGAGATCCGTCCTTCAAAGATGCTGAACGTAGTCTCCAAACAAAAGACACAGTAGATGGCTGGGTCAAGTCTATCCAAGGACAACTTTCTCGTTTTCTTGACTTTGAAAATGGTGAAAATAAGGCTGTCATGGTCAACAACTACGACTGGTTTGGCAGCATCAGCTTCATTGACTTCCTCCGTGATATCGGAAAATACTTTACTGTCAACTACATGATGAGCAAGGAGTCTGTTAAAAAACGGATTGAAACAGGAATTTCATACACTGAGTTTGCTTACCAAATCATGCAAGGTTACGACTTCTTCGTCCTTAACCAAGACCACAATGTAACGCTACAAATCGGTGGTTCTGACCAGTGGGGAAATATGACAGCTGGTACCGAATTGCTTCGTCGTAAGGCTGACAAAACTGGTCACGTTATCACTGTTCCACTCATCACAGACGCGACTGGTAAGAAATTTGGTAAATCTGAAGGAAATGCTGTTTGGCTCAACCCTGAAAAGACTTCTCCATACGAAATGTACCAATTCTGGATGAATGTCATGGACGCTGACGCTGTTCGCTTCTTGAAAATCTTTACTTTCTTATCACTTGATGAGATTGAAGACATCCGCAAACAGTTTGAGGCTGCGCCACACGAACGCTTGGCTCAAAAAGTCTTGGCTCGTGAAGTTGTCACACTTGTTCACGGCGAAGAAGCCTACAAAGAAGCCCTCAACATCACTGAGCAACTCTTTGCAGGAAACATCAAAAACCTTTCTGTCAAAGAACTCAAACAAGGACTTCGTGGAGTACCAAACTACCAAGTTCAAGCAGATGAAAACCACAATATCGTGGAACTCCTTGTTTCATCTGGTATGGTTAACTCAAAACGCCAAGCCCGTGAAGATGTCCAAAATGGAGCTATCTACGTAAATGGCGACCGTATCCAAGACCTTGACTATGTCTTGAGTGATGCAGATAAGTTAGAAAACGAACTGACTGTTATCCGTCGTGGTAAGAAAAAATACTTTGTTCTTACATATTAAAAAGAAGACTGGAGGCATTTGCCATCCAGTCCTTTTTTTGCTAGACTTAAACTATGAATACAAACCTCAAACCCAAACTTCAGCGCTTCGCTTCTGCGACTGCCTTTGCCTGCCCTATCTGCCAAGAAAATCTAACTCTGGTAGAGGGTAGTCTCAAATGTAACAATCGCCATTCTTGTGACCTAGCAAAATTCGGCTATGTCAATCTGGCTCCTCAAATCAAGCAATCTGCAAACTACGACAAGGAAAACTTTCAAAACCGTCAGCAAATCCTAGAAGCTGGCTTTTATCAGGCTATTTTAGATGCAATTTCTGATTTACTTGCAAGTTCAGAAAATACCGAAACAATTTTGGATATTGGATGTGGCGAAGGCTTCTATTCTCGAAAACTCCAGGAAAATCATCCTGACAAAACCTTCTATGCCTTTGACATCTCCAAAGATTCCGTCCAAATTGCTGCCAAGAGCGAACCTAACTGGGCAGTCAATTGGTTCGTTGGCGACCTGGCTCGTCTTCCTATAAAAGACGCTAGCATGGATATCCTGCTTGATATCTTCTCACCTGCCAACTATGGAGAATTTCGTCGCGTTTTATCCAAAGACGGTATTTTGATAAAGGTTATTCCAACTAAAAATCACCTCAAGGAAATCCGTCAAAGGGTACAGGACCAGCTGACAAACAAAGATTATTCTAACCAAGATATCAAAAATCATTTCCAAGAACACTTTGCCATCCTATCTAGCCAAACGGCCTCTCTGACTAAGACTATCACAGCAGAGCAGCTCCAAGCCCTACTCAGTATGACTCCCTTACTCTTTCACGTTGACCAGAGCAAGATTGACTGGAGTCAGTTGAGTGAAATTACCATCGAAGCAGAGATTCTGGTCGGAAAAGCACTGTAAATAAATTTTTTAGATAATACAAAACCCGCACCTTCAAGGTACGGGTTTAAATTATGTAATTATTAGTTCAAGTGCCAAATATCTTCGTTATACTGAGCGATTGTACGGTCAGATGAGAAGAATCCTGCTTTAGAAATGTTAACAATGACTTTATCCAACCATGCGTCACGGTCTTCGTAGTCAGCAAGCATTTGCTCTTTGACTTTGATGTAGTCTTCCAAGTCAAGAAGAGTCATGAACCAGTCTTTGTTGATCAATTCATTGTAAAGACGTTCCAAGCGCTCTTTGTTTCCAGCTGCAAGAACTGCATCGCTAACGATGAAGTCAACCAATGGTTTGATAGCTTGACGAGCGTAGAATTCGCTTGATTTGTAAGCTGCTTTTGCATAAAGATCGATAACAGTTTCTGAATCTTCACCGAAGATGTAGATGTTTTCGTCGCCAACCAACTCAGCGATTTCCACGTTAGCACCGTCCATAGTACCTAGAGTCAAAGCTCCGTTCAACATGAATTTCATGTTACCAGTACCTGAGGCTTCTTTAGAAGCAAGTGAGATTTGTTCTGAGATATCACATGCTGGGATAAGGAAGCTTGCTGCAGTAACGTTGTAGTTTTCAACCATAACTACTTGCAAGTGTGGAGCTACTGCTGGATCGTTAGCAATAACTTCTGACATGCAAAGGATCAAGTGGATGATGTCTTGAGCGATTGTGTAGGCTGGAGCTGCTTTACCACCAAAGAAGATTGTGATTGGGCGAGCAGGGATGTTACCAGCTTTGATGTCAAGGTATTTGTGGATTACGTACAAAGCGTTCATTTGTTGGCGTTTGTACTCGTGAAGACGTTTGATTTGGATGTCAAAGATAGAGTTTGGATTGATTTCTACACCTTGGTGTTCTTTCAAGTGACGAGCCAATTTACGTTTATTGTGAGCCTTGATGCTTTCCAATTTTTCTTTGACAGCTGCTTTGTCTTCGTAAGACAAGAGTTTTTCAAGCTCATCAGCTTCATGGTGCCAACCATCTCCAAGAATCTCATCCAAGTAGTGAGACAAGCTTGGGTTAGCATGCATGAGCCAACGACGGAAAGTGATACCGTTTGTTTTGTTGTTGAATTTTTCTGGGTAAAGGTCATAGAAGGCTTTCAACTCAGAGTTCTTCAAGATTTCAGTGTGGAGTGCTGCTACCCCGTTAACACTGTATCCGTAGTGGATATCCATGTGAGCCATGTGAACACGTCCGCTCTCATCGATAATTTGCACAGCTGGATCTTTGTATTCTGCTTTCACGCGACGGTCCAATTCTTCGATAATTGGTACCAAGTGAGGAACCACTTCTTGCAAGAATTCAAGAGGCCATTTTTCAAGGGCTTCAGCAAGGATTGTGTGGTTAGTGTAGGCAGTCATGCTACGAACGATTGAGATTGCTTCATCAAGCTCGATACCACGTGCAGTCAAAAGACGGATCAATTCAGGGATAACCATTGATGGGTGAGTATCGTTGATTTGTACAACTGCGTAGTCAGCAAGGTCATGCAAGTTGCTTCCTTTTTCGATTGCTTCGTCGATGATCAATTGCGCACCGTTTGAAACCATGAAGTATTGTTGGAAGATACGGAGCAATTCACCTTGGCGGTCACTATCATCTGGGTAAAGGAAAAGAGTCAAGTTGTGAGCGATGTCTGTCTTATCAAAGTTGATACCGTCTTTAATGATTGAAGAATCAACTGAATCCAAGTCAAACAAACGCAAACGGTTCTTCGTTTCTGTCTTGTAACCAGGAACATCAAGATCGTAAAGAGTTGATGTCAATGTGAAGTGGGCAAATGGTACTTGGTAGCTACGGCTTGAGCGAACCAACCAGTTTTGCTCTGTCAACCATGCATTTGGAATTGTTTCTTGTTGGTTATTTTTAAGAACTTGTTGGAAAAGACCGTAGTGGTAGTTAAGACCAACACCGTCACCGTTCAAACCAAGAGTCGCAATTGAGTCGATAAAGCAGGCAGCCAAACGTCCCAAACCACCATTACCAAGAGATGGTTCCAATTCAACTTCTTCAACTTCGATCAAGTCTTTACCTGCAGCTGCAAGTTCTTTTTTAACATCATCGTAAAGACCAAGGTTAATCAAGTTGTTTGACAAGAGTTTACCAATCAAGAACTCAGCTGAAATGTAGTAAACTTTTTTCTTACCAGTGTTAACTGGTTTTTTGCTGCTTGCAAGCTTGCTGTAGTTAAGAAGAGCAAGGTAAAGCTCTTCATTGCTACATTCTGCAATGGTTTTTTTGTAACGATTTTGTACAAATTCTTGTAGTGATAACATGTTTAAGGTGTCTCCTGATATTGTATTATTTCTTTAATTCTACCAAATTTTCATTGATTCGGCGATAGATTGTTGTCAAGTCAAGCAAACCTTCCTCGACAGCTGGTGTCAATTGATCTTCAGTCATACGCCAAGACCAGTTTCCACCAAGGGTAGATGGGAAGTTCATGCGAGCTGCCTCATCCAATTCTAGCAAATCTTGCATAGTTGCAATTGCCATGAAGCTAACTGATGAAAAGACTGTACGAAGCATAGCATGTGGCACTGTTTCGTATTCTTTACGGTTCGTATAGCGAGCCATGTACTCACGAGTCGCATCATCGATCTCGTTACGATACCAACCAAGGACCGTATTGTTATCGTGTGTTCCTGTGTACATAACTGAGTTAGCAGGTGCCAAGTGTGGGCTATCGATACTTTCGTCTTCTGGGTTGAAGGCAAATTGAAGAATCTTCATTCCTGGGAAGCCAGTACGTTCACGCAATTCGATAACTTCATCAGTCATGAAGCCAAGGTCTTCTGCGATGATGTTTAACTCACCAAGTTCTTCCTTAACAGCTGCAAAAAGCTTGTAGCCAGGACCTTTGACCCACTCACCAGGTGCTGCTGTATCGGAACCAGCAGGGATTTCCCAGTAAGATTCGAAGCCACGGAAGTGGTCGATACGAACGATATCGTAGATTTTGAAGCTTTCACGCAAGCGTTCAATCCACCATTTGTATCCGTCTTTGTCCATTGCTTCCCAGTCATAGATTGGGTTACCCCAAAGCTGACCAGTTGCAGAAAACTCATCTGGTGGGCATCCTGCGATACAAGTAGCCTTACCGTTGACATCTGTCTTGAAGAGGTGTGGATTTGCCCACATATCGCTTGAATCTTCCGCTACGTAGATTGGCATGTCCCCAACGATTTCGATGTGGTTGTCGTTAGCGTAGGCTTTCAATTTCAACCATTGTTGGAAGAAGAAGTATTGAGTCACACGGTGATAAACCAACTTATCCGCCAATTGCTCACGGTAACTTTCAAGTGCTGAAGCTTTACGAGCACGAGCATCTGCATCTGGCCATTCTGTCCAAGCAAGATTGTCAAAATGCTCTTTGATAGCCATATACTCTGCGAAGAGTTCAAGCCATGATTGGTTGTCTTTAGCAAATTTCTCAAAATCTTTAACATCTCCTACTTCCAAGAAACGTTTTACCGCTTTTTCTAAAAGAGGACGACGTGCATAGTAGATTTTCGCATAATCAACTTCAGACGCATCGCTACCAAAGTCAACCCCTTCAAGGTCACTTGCTTGCAACAAGCCTTGTTCTACCAAGATATCTAAATCGATAAAATGAGTGTTCCCTGCAAAGGCTGAGAAAGATTGGTAAGGAGAATCTCCGTAACTAGTTGTTCCTAGCGGAAGGATTTGCCAGTAACGTTGTTTTGTACGAACCAAGAAATCAACGAAGTCGTAAGCACTTTTACCAAATGATCCGATTCCGTATGCTCCTGGAAGAGAAGAAATGTGCATCAACACACCACTTTGACGTTTTTTCATAATAAGCACCTCATGTGTTTATAGTTAGATATTACATTTTTACGAACGCAAACGTTTGCGCTATGATTAGTATATCTCATTTTCTTGATAAATGCAAGCGGTTTTAAAAAACTTTTTGATTATTTTTTAAAAAGTTTTTCTTCTTACTCGTATATATATTCTTTCCGGAAGCAAATAAAATAGGAATAAGGGTTTCACTTATCTTATGTACTGGAAAGAAAGTAACAAATCTCTTTAATTTCCATTTGTAAATTAGGCAATCGTTTTCTCAACTTTTTTAAAATTTAAAACAAAAGTGATATTTGATTTTTCTTCTATATATAAAACGATAAAGCGGTTACTTTTTTACAATTTTTTTAAAAATTTTTACAAAAAATACTTGCAACCGCTTTCCGATTGTGCTATACTAGTCCCATAAAGGAAAACGTTTGCGTTTCCTCATTATAAAATTTGTTATTCTTTAGGAGGAATACACTATGTCATCTAAATTCATGAAGAGCGCTGCTGTGCTTGGAACTGCTACACTTGCTAGCTTGCTTTTGGTAGCTTGCGGAAGCAAAACTGCTGATAAGCCTGCTGATTCTGGTTCATCTGAAGCAAAAGAAATCACTCTTTACGTTGAAGACCAATACAAAGCTTATGCTGAAACAGTTGCTAAAGCTTATAAAGAACAATCAGGAACAACAGTTAACATCAAATCTGGTGACCAAATGGGTGGTCTTGACAAACTTTCTCTTGACAACCAATCAGGTCAAGCTCCTGACGTTATGATGGCTCCATACGACCGTGTAGGTAGCCTTGGTACTGACGGACAACTTTCAGAAGTGAAATTGAGCGACGGCGCTAAAACAGATGATAAAACTAAATCTCTTGTAACAGCTGCTGACGGTAAAGTCTATGGTGCTCCAGCTGTTATCGAATCACTCGTTTTGTACTATAACAAAGACTTGGTAAAAGAAGCTCCAAAAACTTTTGCTGACTTGGAAAACCTTGCTAAAGACAGCAAATACGCTTTCGCTGGTGAAGATGGCAAAACTACTGCCTTCCTAGCTGACTGGACAAACTTCTACTACGCATACGGACTCCTTGCTGGTAACGGTGGTTACGTATTCGGACAAAACGGTAAAGATCCTAAAGACATCGGTCTTGCAACCGACGGTGCTATTGCAGGTATCAACTACGCTAAATCTTGGTACGAAAAATGGCCTAAAGGTATGCAAGATACTGAAGGTGCTGGAAACTTGATCCAAACTCAATTCCAAGAAGGTAAAACAGCTGCTATTATCGATGGACCTTGGAAAGCTCAAGCATTCAAAGATGCTAAAGTAAACTACGGTGTTGCTACTATCCCAACTCTTCCAAACGGAAAAGATTACGCTGCATTCGGTGGTGGTAAAGCTTGGATCATCCCATCAAGCACTAAGAACCTTGAAGGCGCACAAAAATTTGTAGACTTCCTAGTTTCAACTGAACAACAAAAAGCATTCTACGATAAAACTAACGAAATTCCAGCTAACACTGAAGCTCGTACTTATGCAGAAGGTAAAAACGATGAGTTGACAACAGCTGTTATCAAACAGTTCAAGAACGCTCAACCAATGCCAAATATCTCTCAAATGTCTGCAGTTTGGGATCCAGCGAAAACTATGCTCTTTGATGCTGTAAGTGGTAAGAAAGATGCTAAAACAGCTGCTAACGATGCTGTAACATTGATCAAAGAAACAATCAAACAAAAATTTGGTGAATAAAAAATTTGTTCAAGGGGGGTGGAATTCAAATCCCCCTTTGAATTTATCAATAAAAAACATATATAGTTTAGGTTTTGATTAAAAAGCAGTATCCTATGAAAGGAGTTATTATGGAAAAGCAACAACCTAGTAAAGCAGCCCTGCTGTCTATCATTCCTGGGTTAGGACAGATTTACAATAAACAAAAAGCCAAAGGTTTTATCTTCCTTGGTGTAACCATTGTATTTGTTCTTTATTTCTTAGCACTTGCATCCCCTGAATTAAGCAATCTCATCACTCTTGGTGACAAGCCAGGTCGTGATAATTCCCTCTTCATGCTGATTCGTGGTGCCTTCCATTTAATCTTTGTAGTCGTTTATGTACTCTTCTATTTCTCAAATATTAAAGATGCACATACAATCGCAAAACGTATTAACAATGGAATTCCAGTACCACGTACCCTCAAAGACATGATCAAAGGGATTTATGAAAATGGCTTCCCTTACCTCTTGATCATTCCATCTTATGTTGCCATGACTTTTGCGATTATCTTCCCAGTTATCGTAACCTTGATGATTGCCTTTACCAACTACGACTTCCAGCACTTGCCACCAAACAAATTGCTGGACTGGGTTGGTTTGACCAACTTTACGAACATCTGGAGTTTGAGTACCTTCCGTTCTGCCTTTGGTGCCGTTCTTTCTTGGACTATCATCTGGGCTTTAGCTGCCTCAACTTTACAAATCGTAATCGGTATCTTCACAGCTATCATTGCTAACCAACCATTTATCAAAGGAAAACGTATCTTTGGTGTTATTTTCCTTCTTCCTTGGGCTGTTCCAGCTTTCATCACTATCTTGACATTCTCAAACATGTTTAACGATAGTGTTGGTGCTATCAACACTCAAGTACTACCAATCTTGGCTAAATTCCTTCCTTTCCTTGATGGTGCTCTTATTCCTTGGAAAACAGACCCAACTTGGACTAAGATTGCCTTGATTATGATGCAAGGTTGGCTTGGATTCCCATACATCTACGTTTTAACCTTGGGTATCTTGCAATCTATTCCTAACGACCTTTACGAAGCAGCTTATATTGACGGTGCCAATGCTTGGCAAAAATTCCGCAACATCACTTTCCCAATGATCTTGGCTGTTGCGGCACCTACTTTGATCAGTCAATACACCTTCAACTTTAACAACTTTTCTATCATGTACCTCTTCAATGGTGGAGGACCTGGTAGTGTCGGAGGTGGAGCTGGTTCAACTGATATCTTGATTTCATGGATCTACCGTTTGACAACAGGTACATCTCCTCAATACTCAATGGCGGCAGCTGTTACCTTGATTATCTCTATCATTGTCATCTCAATCTCTATGATCGCATTCAAGAAACTACACGCATTTGATATGGAGGACGTCTAAGATGAATAACTCAATTAAACTCAAACGTAGACTGACTCAAACCCTCACTTACCTCTACTTGATTGGCCTCTCAGTCGTGATTATCTATCCATTGTTAATTACTATTATGTCAGCCTTCAAGGCAGGTAATGTAGTAGCCTTTAAACTAGATAGCAATGTCAACTTTAGCTTTGCTAACTTCCAAGGCCTCTTCACTGAAACCTTGTACGGTACTTGGTACCTCAACACTTTGATTATCGCCTTGATTACCATGGCTGTCCAAACAAGTATCATCGTACTTGCTGGTTATGCTTACAGCCGTTACAACTTCTTGGCTCGTAAACAAAGTTTGGTCTTCTTCTTGATTATCCAAATGGTGCCAACCATGGCCGCTTTGACCGCCTTCTTCGTTATGGCACTTATGTTGAACGCCCTTAACCACAGCTGGTTCCTCATCTTCCTTTATGTTGGTGGAGGTATCCCGATGAATGCTTGGTTGATGAAAGGCTACTTCGATACAGTGCCAATGTCTCTAGACGAATCTGCAAAACTAGATGGTGCAGGACACTTCCGCCGCTTCTGGCAAATTGTTCTTCCACTGGTTCGCCCAATGGTTGCCGTACAAGCTCTCTGGGCCTTCATGGGACCTTTCGGGGACTACATCCTCTCTAGTTTCTTGCTTCGTGAGAAAGAATACTTTACTGTTGCCGTTGGTCTCCAAACCTTCGTTAACAATGCGAAAAACATGAAGATTGCCTACTTCTCAGCAGGTGCTATCCTCATCGCCCTTCCAATCTGTATTCTCTTCTTCTTCCTACAAAAGAACTTTGTTTCAGGACTTACAAGTGGTGGCGACAAGGGATAATATATCCCCGCCACCCTTTTTCATTTTGGAGCTTGTGATTGTAAATAATATCCTTGTAGCAAGCAATTTCTCTCCTAGACTTGAAATAAAGCACATTTCTCTATATAATAATACTCATATAGAAAACACCTTTTAGAAAGATACCTATGCTTCCATATCCATTTTCCTATTTTTCAAGTATTTGGGGATTTCGTAAGCCCCTGTCCAAACGTTTCGGGCTCAACTGGTTTCAACTTCTCTTTACCAGTATCTTCCTTATCAGTTTGTCTATGGTACCCATTGCCATCCAAAACAGCTCACAGGATACTTATCCGCTAGAAACCTTTATCGATAATGTCTATGAGCCTCTGACAGATGAGGTTGTCCAGGAACTCTCTGAACATGCTGCAATTGTTGATGGTAAATTTACTTATACAGGAACAGCTAGTCCAGCGCCTTCTCTTTTAATCGGTCCAAGCCAAAGCAAGGAATTACCTAAGGACTTGCAACTACATTTCGATACAAAAGAACTGGTCATCAGCAAGGAAAGTAAAGAACTGACCCGTGTCTCTTACCGAGCGATACAGACTGAGAGTTTCAAAAGTAAAGACAGCTTGACCCAAGCAATTTCTGAAGACTGGTACCAGCAAAATCGTGTCTATATCAGTCTCTTCCTAGTTCTCGGTGCCAGCTTCCTCTTTGGTTTGAATTTCTTCATTGTCTCTCTAGGAGCAAGTCTTCTCCTTTATATCACTAAGAAATCGCGCCTCTTTTCATTTAGAACCTTTAAAGAGTGCTGCCATTTTATCTTGAACTGTTTAGGATTACCAACTCTGATTACGCTTATTTTGGGATTATTTGGCCAAAATATGACAACTCTGATTACTGTACAAAACATTCTTTTTGTCCTTTATCTGGTCACTATCTTTTATAAAACACATTTCCGTGACCCAGATTACCATAAATAGGAGATTTTTATGCCCGTTACGATTAAAGATGTGGCCAAGGCTGCTGGTGTTTCACCTTCAACCGTAACCCGTGTTATTCAAAATAAATCAACCATTAGCGACGAAACTAAAAAACGTGTTCGCAAGGCTATGAAGGAGCTCAACTACCACCCCAACCTCAACGCTCGTAGCTTGGTAAGCAGCTATACTCAGGTTATCGGATTGGTTCTTCCTGACGACTCAGACGCCTTCTATCAAAATCCTTTCTTCCCATCTGTCCTACGTGGTATAGCCCAAGTCGCCTCTGAGAACCACTACGCCATTCAAATTGCGACAGGTAAAGATGAAAAAGAACGCCTTAAAGCTATTTCACAAATGGTTTACGGTAAACGCGTGGATGGTTTGATTTTCCTTTACGCCGAAGAGGAAGATCCTTTGGTCAAGCTGGTCGCTGACGAGCAGTTCCCCTTCCTCATCCTAGGAAAATCCATTTCACCTTTTATACCTCTTGTCGATAACGACAATGTCCAAGCTGGTTTTGATGCGACAGAATATTTCATCAAAAAAGGCTGCAAACGAATTGCCTTTATCGGAGGTTCTAAGAAACTCTTCGTTACACAAGACCGTCTAACTGGTTACGAATCCGCGCTCAAGCAATACAAACTGCCTCTTGATGACAATCTGACCTACTTTGCAAATGAATTTCTAGAGGAAAAAGGATATCAATTTAGTAAACTCCTCTTTCAGCATGACCCGCAGATTGATGCCATCATTACAACCGATAGTCTCCTAGCCGAAGGAGTCTGTGACTATATTGCTAAGCACCAACTGGATGTCCCTGTTCTCAGCTTTGACTCGGTCAATCCCAAGCTCAATTTGGCGGCCTATGTTGATATCAATAGCTTGGAACTTGGTCGTGTTTCCCTTGAAACTATTCTCCAGATTATTAATGATAACAAAAACAATAAACAAATTTGTTACCGTCAGTTGATTGCCCACAAAATTATTGAAAAATAAAAACCAGCTCGCGCTGGTTTTTTTGATCACTAATTTTCTGTTTCAACGAATCGTCCCAGAATATGAACATTTTCCGATACAGAGACAAAGGCGCTTGGGTCCACCTGTTTCATAATCTGTTTAAATTCATTAAACTCTGCACGTGTAATGACAGTGATTAACACTGCCTTTCTCTCGTGATTATAGGTTCCTTCTGCATCGTGGATCATAGTTGCTCCGCGGTGCAATTTTTTATGGATTTTTTCAATGACCTTGTCTGGATGATTGGTCACAATCATGGCCTGCATGCGTTTTTGCTTGGTAAAGACCGCATCTGTCACACGGCTAGAGACAAAGATGGTAATCATAGAGTAGAGGGCGTATTTCCAACCAAAGGTCAAACCTGCTATCAGCATGATTGTCCCATTTACCAAGAATGAAATACTGCCGACATTCTTACCTGTTTTCTTGCGAATGGTCAGACTGACAATATCCGTCCCACCACTGGAGATATTGTTTCGAAGAGCAAAACCAATCCCCAAGCCCATGACAACGCCACCAAAAAGGGCGTTGATAATAGGATCCTCCGTCAAGGTCGCCACAGGGACAAACTGGATAAAGAAGGAACTCATAGATACCGTGATAAAGGTAAAAATAGTGAACTTATGGCCAATCTGATACCAGGCCAAGACCATCAATGGAAAATTAATAGCGTAGAAGGTCAGCGAAATTGGAATATGAAAACCAAACCAGTGATTACTCAAGGCAGAGATAATCTGTGCCAAACCTGTCGCACCACTCGAATACACATGCCCTGGTTGGAAAAAGAAATTAACCGCTACTGCTGATAGAAAACCATAGACCAGAGAGGCCGAAATCTTCTCATCATATTTTTCACGAGAGATGCTTTGTAAGACACGTAAAATTTTTATCTGATAAGCAAAGCGGCGCAGATAATAGCGCCACCGCTTAATTCGTTTTGCTTGTTTCATCTTCTTCTACTTGTAAGCTGAGTTCCTCTAGTTGTTTGAGAGCGACTGTTGATGGAGCTTGGGTCATTGGGTCAGTTGCCTTGTTGTTCTTAGGAAAGGCAATAACTTCACGGATATTTTCTTCTCCAGCAAGTAACATGACAAAACGGTCAAGCCCGATAGCCAAACCACCATGTGGTGGGAAACCATAGTCCATGGCTTCAAGAAGGAAACCAAACTGGTCATTTGCTTCTTCAGATGAGAAATCTAGAGCCTTGAACATGCGTTCTTGAAGGTCTTTTTGGTTGATACGAAGGCTACCACCACCAAGCTCATAACCGTTCAAGACGATATCGTA
The DNA here is from genome assembly GCA_001560895.1 of Streptococcus mitis. Lineage (NCBI taxonomy): Bacteria > Bacillati > Bacillota > Bacilli > Lactobacillales > Streptococcaceae > Streptococcus > Streptococcus mitis. The sequence continues at coordinate 156,113 of CP014326.1, read as the reverse complement.
AGCAATGGCACGAACCTTAGCCAAATCACCTTCTAATTCGTGAGCTGTCTCTTCCTGTGGAAGAGTGAATGGATGGTGGGCGCTCATGTAGCGGCCTTCTTCTTCAGACCACTCAAACATTGGCCAGTCAACTACCCAAAGGAAGTTGAACTTATCATTATCAATCAAGTCAAGCTCTTTGGCAATACGTCCACGAAGGGCACCAAGCGTTGCATTGGCCACTTCAAGCGTATCCGCCACAAAGAGAACCAAGTCCTTGTCTTCAAGAACAAGCGCTGTTGTCAATTCTGCTTGGATGGCAGTCAAGAATTTGGCAACTGGTCCGTTTAATTCTCCGTCAACTACCTTGACCCAAGCAAGACCCTTGGCACCGTACTGTTTGGCTACTTCAGTCATCTTGTCGATGTCTTTACGTGAATAGTTGTCCGCAGCTCCTTTGACCACAATGGCTTTTACAGCAGGTGCTTCTGAAAAGACTTTGAAGTCAACACCTTTGACCACTTCTGTCAAGTCCTGAAGCAACATGTCAAAACGAGTATCAGGCTTATCAGAACCGTAAAGAGCCATCGCATCATCGTATTTCATACGAGGGAATGGAAGCGTTACTTCGATACCTTTTGTTTCCTTCATCACGCGCGCAATCAAGCCTTCTGTGATGTCTTGGATTTCTTGCTCAGTAAGGAATGAAGTTTCCAAGTCGACCTGAGTGAACTCAGGCTGGCGGTCTCCACGCAAGTCCTCGTCACGGAAACATTTAACGATTTGGTAGTAACGGTCAAAACCAGCATTCATCAAGAGCTGTTTCGTGATTTGTGGACTTTGAGGAAGAGCGTAAAAATGCCCTTTATTGACACGAGATGGCACCAAATAGTCACGCGCCCCTTCTGGTGTTGACTTAGAAAGGAATGGTGTCTCCACGTCGATAAACTCCAACTCATCCAAGTAGTTGCGGATAGAGTGGGTCACTTTAGCACGAAGTTTAAGATTTTCCAACATTTCTGGACGACGAAGGTCAAGGTAGCGGTAACGCAAACGCGTATCGTCATTGGCCTCAATGCCATCCTTAATCTCAAATGGTGTTGTCTTAGCTGTATTCAGCACTGTCAGAGCTGTCACGTTTAACTCAACTGCACCTGTTGGCAACTTATCATTGGCTTGCTCACGCGCAACGACTTGACCAGTTACTTCGATAACAAATTCGCTACGAAGGCTTTCAGCTGTTGCCATGACCTCTGCAGATACTTTTTCAGGGTTGATAACCAACTGCATGATCCCTTCACGGTCACGAAGGTCGATAAAGATCAAACCACCAAGGTCACGACGACGGCCAACCCATCCTTTCAAGGTAATTTCTTGTCCGATGTGTTCCTCACGAACACGACCAGCATACATACTACGTTTCATTGTTTCTCTCCTCTTTTATTCTGTTACTATTTTACCATAAAAGCGCAGGCTCTTCATGAAAATCATCAGAAAAGTTTGCCAGTCTTTAAAAATCAGGTGAAAGCCCTAAAAATTAGCGCTAATACAAAAATCCGATGAACTTCACCGGACTCTTTTATTTTGAATTTTTGCCTGCTTTACGCTTTTCAGCAATTTCAGCTGCCTTTCGAGGCAAGACGATTTCCGTCGTATAAGCTGTCCCAAAACGCCAGATACCGGCAATAGGGGCAAAGACCACTGCTAAATGGCTATAGAAGAAATCTCCCTTAAAGGCATAAGCTAGTCCCCCAATGATGAAAAATAGAACGACTGCTTGAATCACTGCTAATAAAATTACTCGTTTCATGTGACCTCCTGACTCTATTATAGCATGAGAATCATCAAAAAGCCGACTAAATTATTCAAAGCGTGGAGAGAAATACTGTAGACCAGACCTTTTCTGCTAATATAAGCCAAGCCCAAACTAAAACCAAGGCTAAAATAGACAAAAAATTGTTGCACATCGCCTGGGAAATGAATCAAGGTAAACAGAACACTGGATACCAGAAGAAAAATCAGAGTTTGTTTACTATTGTCCTGCTTAGGAAAGAGGTAGCGTGCTAACATCCCTCTAAAGATAAGTTCTTCCGTCAAAGGAGCAAAAATAACGACCGCAAAGAAGGAGAAGAGTGGTTGAGACAAGGTCAAGTCTGTCGCTATTTGCTGATTTACTGAAGGATCATTTGGCAAGAAAAACTGGACAACAAGAGATAAGAACCAAACCAAGGCAGGAAGCCAAATAAATCGGTTAAAGGCACTCTTCTCAATATGAACAGGAGCTTTCTGATACCATTTGTAAATACCGTACACATAAACTCCAGCCAAGGCCACATAGAGTAGGGTAACAGCATAGGGTGAAGCGCCTAAGGCAAGCGACGTAGTCGCGAGCCCCTGAATGAAGCCATAGATGAATAAAAAGGATAAAATGGCTAGAAGAAACCAGCCAAGGTTTTTAAGTAATTTCATAAAGTTCTCCTATCTTGCTTTATAGCTGTTTTTCAATACAAAGAGGTTTGCTATTCCTAACACAAGTACCCAGGCAAGTAACATACCGATGTTAGAAAAAGATATTTCTCCACCTTTTTGATTTAAAAGATTTACAATAGGACCGACGAACGAGTAATCTAACACTTTCTGAGCCGTATCATTTTGAAGAGCAATCATAGGTAAAAAAGATACGATTAGCATAGGAAAGATACTATAGACTTGCGCTTTAGACTGAGTATCTGATACCGCACCGATTAGAAGGTTGAGAAAAATAATACAAATAGTTGCCAGGAGCAAATAGATAGCATAGGCAAATAAATAACCTGATAGATCTACTTTAAGATAGATGGGAAGCACAATCATAGCAAGTAACATTATCAGAATAGGGAGAACGAGCATACTAAAAGTATATTCTATTGCTGTCACACCACTTAGAATGAGTGATTTGAGATTTCGTTTTTCCTTATCTTCTGCCATCATAATCGATACCATATAACCACTTCCCATACTCAAGACCATCGTCAAGCTAGCAGATAGTAAAAATAGGCTCAATTGTCCATTCTTATTTAAAAATTCATTATATAAAACAGCAATACCAAAAGGCATCAATAAAGTTGCTAACAAAGTTGAATTGCTAATAATAACTTGCACTCTTAACCATAGTAGGGCATTTAATTTTCTAAACATCTAACTTTTCTCCTGTTAATCTGATAAAGATCTCTTCTAAAGTCGGCTCACAAGAGTGAACCACCATCAAATCTGTCGTGTCTAAATGTGGCAATTCTTCAAATGGAACTATCTGTTCTCGTCCATCTTTATAAGCTACACGTACTTTCTTATCCACATGGTACTTCTGGATAATATCTTGTGGACTTCCATACTCTATTAAGTTTCCCTTATTCAAAAGAGATAGGCGATCACAAAGCAGAGTTGCTTCATTCATATCGTGCGTGGTCAGAAAGATCGTTGTCCCCGCCTGCTTTAATTCTTGAAGTAGGGTATGAATCATCTTGGATGTTGTAGGGTCTAAGCCACTGGTTGGCTCATCTAGAAAGAGAATCTTAGGAGCATTCAGAAGGGCACGAGCCAAGAACATTCGTTGTTTCATTCCTGTAGATAGTTTTTCTGCGATAATATCTTTAGCATCTGCCAATCCAACCTGTTGGAGTACCTGATTTACTCTATCTGACTTGAGACCATATAACTTAGCGTAAATGAGCAGATTTTTGTAAAGACTCATCTTTTCATAAAAACCGCTGCTATCACTAACAATACCAATTTGTTCCAAATCATTTGAGGTTAAATCTTGAGAATTCTTGCCTAACAAAACTGTTTTACCTTGATCTGCAGCCAACTGACCTGTCAAGACATTGATCATGGTTGTTTTACCTGAGCCAGAAGGGCCAAGAAAACCAAAGATTTCACCTTCCTTAATCTCAAAAGAAATCTGATGAAGAGCTTTCTTGCTCCCAAAACTTTTACTTACATTTTCAACACGAATCATAGAAACTCCTTTATTTGAAATAACGTTTCACCATAGGTAACTGCATCACATTGATATAAACATGGATGGCTCCGACAAGCAAGAAGGCTAGTAACTGAATCTCTCCTATCAAGAAAGAAATGATAAAAAGAAAAATATATAAGGCTGGTAAGACATACTGATTTAATTGGAATAAAATCCGAAAACTCTGTTCCAAATTAGCCTTGCGCTCCCCTTCATCGTAAGAATCGAAATGTTCTAAGATATCCTTTGGTGTATAGAAAAATGCCAAATCAAGCTGACGAACAATCGAAATGGTTTTAAAAAGATATTTTTGGCTGTGTGAATACAGCACTAATTCCAAAAAGGAAAGGGAAAATGTTATACGACTTACATCGAGTACAATTACTTCGCTTCCTGAAATGAAGAGAGCCAATACAATCGCTACGCCTGTAATATTAAAAGTAATGGTCCCAAACTCGAGATTCCGATACATCTGCACATAATAGGTTTCATTCAGATCATCATCCATTTCCTCTTGATACAAGGAGTGAAATTTTCTGCTTTTCTTTGAGAAATTGAACGTCAAAACAATGCCAACGAAACCTAATAGTAAACAAATGGCTGATAGCCATGGTATCAAGATTTTTACATCTAACATAATTCCGTGGAATTCGGCACCAGCCTTCAACATATCTACAAACATGTACAAGAAAGCTCCCAAGACAACAGGAATTAAAAATAACAAGACACGTTTATTTTTCATATACAACCTCTTTCTAAACTAAACCAATCCAACTAACCACTGACCAAAGACTTTACCTGATTCATAAATTGCTGTCAAGCCCTCTGTTCCAAGTGATACTAAAATCAAACAAACAGCAAACAAGAGAATAGCTTGATTTCTTGCTTTTTTCGTCCCTTCTCCTAAAGGGTCTCTCCCAAGCCAGCCTGCTAGATAAGCATATAGGATGACTGTTAAAATCCCAAACTCTGTTGACCAAAGAAACAGCAAAATGGCTACCAAACGGACGACGTTAGTCTTGATATTAAAATAATTTCCTAAACCTGCACAGACACCTGCAAGTTCTTTTTGTTCTGTATCTACTTGAAATCCTGCTAAAAACTCTTTCATATTCATTCTCCTTTTTCACTTGCTAAATTGTTTACTTTCTTTTCAATCCAGTCAACGACTGGGATAAGAGCAAAGTAGGCCCAAATAAATTGGTCACTCTGATACGGATTAAACCAGCCTAGGTCCATCCCAATCAGTAGAAATACGCTGACTAATAAAGCTATGCCCACTACATAATAGATCACTTTATACTTGTTCATCACTCGTCCTCCTCCAAACGAAATACCGATTCGACTGTTTCGTTGAAAATTTGAGATATTTTGAGGGCAATGATAATGGATGGGGTGTACTCATCCCGTTCTAGTAGACTAATGGTCTGTCTGGAAACCCCTGCCAGTTTGGCTAGGTTGGTTTGATTGAGACCATCGCGAGCCCGAAGCTCTTTTAGACGATTTTTGAGTTGCATGTTACACACCTACTCTCCGTCAAATTCAACGGTTTGGATATTCTCAATACGTTGCAACTTGAATTTTTCTTTCCCCTTTTTATCAACGCTACGTAGTTTGACCCATTCCTCGTCAACATCCACAACTTCCCAGTTATCTGGCCCAATATACACTCCCGTTATAATTGGTTTCTTTCCAATCATTTCTTGCAATAATCTTGACATTTCTATATTTCCTTTCTCTTTTCGCTCAAGCTTTTTGATTTTATTCTCTAGTTTCTTGATTTTTTTAGAATTATTAGAATAAAAGAAAATCATAAATAGTATAAATACTAGTACCCACATCATAGCTCCTTTCTTCTTTTCTCTTAACTTGCTTACATTGTAACACATCTTTTTCTTTTTGACAAGTATATTTGTCAAAAAGTTTATGATTTTTGTCATTTTGCAAAAGAAAAAGGTCAGGAGTAGGTTCCTGACCAGTTTTTCTACTATTAAAATCCTAGTTTTTCAAAGATTTCTGAGAAATTTTTGCTAATTTCTTTAATTGAGATTTGTACTTCTTTTCGTAAATTGCTGTAAATGGAGCTGTTTGAATCTTCTCTAATTTGGTTGTTCTTGACTGTCACTTGTCCGCTTTCGACTTCACTCTCTCCTAGAGTGATGAGGGTCTTAGCCGCAAAGACATCGGCTGACTTGAACTGAGCTTTGAGTTTACGGTTGAGGTAATCACGCTCTGCTTTGAAACCTTGTTGGCGAAGAGCCTGTACCAATTCCAAAGCCTTGACATTTGCTCCTTGACCCAAGACTGCGATATAGACATCTAGAGAGTTTTCGATAGGGAGGGCCACACCTTGCTTTTCAAGAATGAGAAGCAGGCGCTCTACACCAAGTCCAAAACCAAAGCCAGCAGTTTCAGGGCCTCCAAAGTAAGCAACCAAACCATCGTAACGACCACCCGCACAGACTGTCAGGTCATTGCCCTCAATCTCAGTGATAAACTCAAAAATGGTGTGGTTGTAGTAGTCCAGACCACGCACCATATTGGTATCGATGATATAGTCTACTCCAAGATTTTCCAACATCTGACGCACAGCATCAAAATGAGCTTGGCTTTCTTCATCAAGGAAGTCCAAGATAGACGGCGCATTCTCCACTGCCACCTTGTCTTCTTTTTCCTTAGAGTCCAAGACACGGAGAGGATTTTCCTCCAAACGACGTTGGCTATCCTTAGACAAGGTCTCCTTGAGCGGTGTCAAATAGTCAATCAAGGCTTGACGGTAGGCCGCACGGCTCTCAGGATTTCCAAGAGTGTTGAGGTGTAATTTGACACCTTGGATACCGATTTCTTTCAAGAAATGGGCTGCCATAGCGATTGTTTCCACATCGGTAGCTGGATTGCTAGAGCCAAAACATTCAACACCAATCTGGTGGAACTGGCGCAAACGCCCTGCCTGTGGACGCTCATAACGGAACATAGGGCCCATGTAGTAGAACTTACTTGGCTTTTGCACTTCTGGGGCAAAGAGTTTATTTTCCACATAAGAACGGACAACGGGCGCAGTTCCTTCTGGACGGAGGGTGATATGACGGTCACCCTTATCATAGAAGTCGTACATTTCCTTGGTTACGATATCCGTTGTATCTCCGACAGAGCGACTGATAACCTCGTAATGCTCAAAAATAGGCGTGCGCACTTCTGCGTAGTTATAGCGCTTGAAAATTTCACGGGCAAAGCCCTCAACGTACTGCCACTTGGCAGATTCAGCAGGTAAAATATCCTGCGTTCCTTTTGGTTTTTGTAATTTCATAGGGAATCCTCTTTAAACTTAATAGTCTTATTTTACCATAAATAGAGGGATTAAAACAGTATGAATAAAATTAGGATTTATACTCAATGAAAATCAAAGAGCAAACTAGGAAACTAGCCGCAGGTTGCTCAAAACAGTGTTTTGAGGTTGTGGATAGAACTGACGAAGTCAGTAACCATATCTACGGTAAGGCGACGTTGACGTGGTTTGAAGAGATTTTCGAAGAGTATTAGATATCATTTTTGAGATTAAGACCTGTCAAAAGAATAGCTAGCAAGGAAAGACCAACAAATAGCATCCAAGTCAACTGTATATTCCATACAGCTATAAGTGAAAAACAAGCTGTTCCCACAGGTATGGATAAGGTAAACAAGAGACCTAAAAAATTACTGGTACGAGCTAGAACCTCTGGAGTTAGATTTTTCAGGAGCATGGTACTAATCTTTGGTTGAACTTTACCAGACACATACAGAGTTGAACAGAGAAATAGTAAACCAAGCACGACTTGATTGAATACGTTAGCTAGACCAACTAGACTGAGTCCTACGGTCGCCCACATCATCAATCTAGGCAGGGACTGCTTCCCAAAATAATCATTACCCGTAAGGCTACTGATGATGACTGCTACTAAAGCACAGACTTGACTGATAAATAATGCCTCTGTGTAAGAAAAGTCCAAAAGAGAATGGCTCAAAAAGAAGATATTGTAGATGCCTCCTAAGGAACCACCCAAGGCATTGATAAGCAAGACAGCAAAGATCATGAATCCAAAGTTTTTCTGCCCACCTTTAAGAAAAACGAGACGTAAATTTCGATAAATCGTTAGGAATTGGTCTTTGATAGAAAGCTTCTCATTTTTTAGAATTTCACCATCAGCAGATGACATTGACAGGCTTAATTTGCTTTTTCCTAAAAAGAGAATAGAGGCTGATACTAGGAAAAAGCAGGCATTGATTCCCGCAACGAGGGAAAAATTGTTGACCGATAGACCTAAGAGCCAGACTCCAAAAGCTTGACCACCAATAGCTGAAATATAGGTGATGAACTGGGAAAAAGAATAAGCCTCCATCAGATCATCTTCAACTACTTTTTCCTTAATAAGAGGCATACGCAGGCCACCTGCAAAATCACTGATGACATCACTAATGACATTGATTAAACACAGGCTAGAAAAGGCAAAGAGACTAGCTTGCTGAACAACTAGGGCTGCCAGAAAAAATAAAACCGCCTGAAACAAACCGCTATAGGTCATCCATTTGACCTTGTTCCTCGTGTAATCTGCCCGAATCCCTACAAAAACTGTAAAGAGAGTCGGAATAATCATGACAATATTCGCCATAGCAACCGCAAAAGAAGCTTGTGGCAAAGTCGATGCATAGACGATAAATACCAGGTTGAAAATCGAAGCACCAAAAGCATTGAAGAAACGTGACAAAGTCAAGAGTCGATAAGCTTGATTTCTGAACAATAGTTTCATAGGTAATCTCCCTTCTTGTTCGAAGTTTTATGTGAAGTATGACTATAGTATAGCACTTAGAAATTTTAGAGGAAAAACTTTTGAATATATGCAACAAAAAAATAAGTGAAAAGAGACGATAGAATTTCTCCAGTGACACGAGAGAGGTCAACAATTCTATCGCTTAAAATTTCAAATGATTTTCTTAGTTTGCAGATATTCAACAATCGGTCGTATTTCTATAGTATTCGGCAGATTTATTACAGCCAAGCATCTCAAAAATACGGACAGCATCCTCCATCTTTTTCTGGCCTTCCTTGACTCTACCTTGCTTGCTATCAAGGAGGCCTTCAGCCCACAAATAGACAATTCGGAAATAGGTCTCATTTTCATTGTAGAAATGCTCTTCGATAACACGTTTAAAATAAGAGGCATTGGTAAATTCTTCACACTCAATGCTGGCTAAAAAACCATTCAATAGTATAGTGTGAAAAAGGTTTCGATTGCCAGACATTTCCATTAGAAAATCAGATTTACGTACCATTTCTCGTACATATCTAGTAAAAAGAGAAACAGATAAAAAAGCAGAACTGACTGAAAATAAATTGAGTTCATAGATTCCCCAAATCTCGGTAGAAAACAAGTAGTCATGAAGGACTTTCCCTTCCTCTGCCGTTAACTCTACCGTTTCATCCATGCCCTTCATATAAGACTTGATAATAATGGCATTTAGAATATGTTTCTGTTTGTTTTGAGAATGGGCATGCTTTTGATACTCCTTGCGATACAAGTCTTCGAGAGGTGCTATATTCTTTAAATCCAAGACATCTGTGATTTCTTTTCTCAACTCAGAATCTGTATCATACTGAAAACCTCTCGCCAGAAAGAGGATTTCCTCCACACTGGCAGATATATTTTCTAGGGCAAATAGAAACTTTTCTACCGAAAGCTCACTCTGACCAGTTTCAAATCGGGATAACATGGACGGCGAAAATTGTCCCCCAGTCGCCTGTCTCAGCGAGATATTTCTTGACTCTCGTAATTGTCTAAAGACTTTTCCAATCTGCTCCATAGGCTTCCCCTTGATTCAGTATTTTCTTCATTTTATCATATTTTTCAGAAAATTCATCAAAAACTTGCCAAATTGTCAGAATTATGAGAAAATAGAGGATATTTATCACGTGGAGGGACTGTAATGAGAGATGATATCAAAATCAATGACCGTGCTTTGGCCTTGCAAGACCAAATTATCGAAAAACTAGAGAAGGTTTTTGATACAGATGTGGAATTGGATGTGTACAATCTAGGGCTGATTTATGAAATCAATCTGGATGAAACGGGTCTCTGCAAGATTGTCATGACCTTCACCGACACCGCCTGTGATTGCGCCGAAAGCCTACCTATCGAAATCGTGGCAGGTCTGAAACAAATCGAGGGTATCGAAGATGTCAAGGTTGAAGTTACCTGGTCGCCTGCCTGGAAGATCACACGAATCAGTCGCTACGGTCGTATTGCCCTTGGACTGCCACCTCGTTAAACAGGCAAATTACTTTTGAAGATGAAAAGAAGCAAGCCGAGATTGGCTTGCTTTTTAAGTTTATTTTTTACCTGACTTGTCCATATTCCAGAAGTCTGTCACGGCTCCGCGTGAAGCGGATGATACGATGTGGGCATATTTACCGAGGACACCACGGCTGTAAAGTGGTGGCAAGGTTGTTTCTGCCTTGCGTTTTTCAAGTTCTTCTTCGGATACGGCCATGGAAATTTCTTTGGTATCTTGGTCAACCGTAACGATATCACCTGTACGAAGGTAGGCAATTGGTCCACCATCCTGAGCTTCAGGGGCGATATGTCCAACAACCAGACCATAAGTACCACCAGAGAAACGCCCATCCGTCAAGAGGGCAACCTTGTCTCCTTGACCTTTACCAACAATCATTGATGAAAGTGAGAGCATCTCAGGCATACCAGGACCACCCTTAGGTCCAACGAAACGAACAACGACTACATCGCCATCAACGATTTCATCTGTCAGAACAGCCTGAATAGCATCTTCTTCTGAGTCAAAGACCTTAGCTGGACCAACGTGACGACGGACCTTAACACCTGATACCTTGGCAACCGCACCGTCAGGAGCAAGGTTCCCGTTCAAGATGATAAGCGGACCATCTGCACGTTTTGGATTTTCAAGTGGCATGATGACTTTTTGACCTGGTGTAAGATCTGCAAAGTCAGCTAAGTTCTCAGCAACAGTCTTACCAGTACATGTAATGCGGTCTCCATGAAGGAAACCATTTGCCAAGAGATATCTCATAACCGCAGGCACACCACCGACTTCGTAGAGGTCTTGGAAGACATACTGACCAGATGGTTTCAAGTCAGCCAAGTGAGGCACACGTTCTTGGATTGTATTAAAGTCCTCAAGTGACAAGTCAACATTGGCAGCATGGGCAATGGCAAGCAAGTGAAGAGTGGCATTTGTAGAACCACCGAGAGCCATAGTTACAGTGATAGCATCTTCAAAGGCTTCACGAGTCAAGATATCTGATGGTTTGAGACCGAGCTCCAACATCTTAACAACAGCACGTCCTGCTGCTTCGATGTCTTCTTTCTTGTCAGCTGATTCAGCTGGGTGAGATGAAGAGCCTGGCAAACTCATACCGAGAACTTCGATAGCAGTCGCCATGGTATTAGCAGTGTACATACCACCACAGCCACCAGGGCCAGGGCAAGCATTACACTCAAGACGTTTCACGTCCTCAGCTGTCATGTCACCGTGGTTCCATTTTCCGATACCCTCAAAAACAGAAACCAAGTCGATGTCTTTGCCATCAAGATTTCCCGGTGCAATGGTTCCACCATAAGCGAAAATAGCTGGAATATCCATATTTGCAATAGCAATCATAGATCCAGGCATGTTCTTGTCACAGCCACCGATAGCGACGAAGGCATCCACGTTGTGACCACCCATAGCCGCTTCGATGGAGTCCGCGATGATATCACGAGATGTCAAAGAGAAACGCATACCAGGCGTTCCCATGGCAATCCCGTCCGCTACAGTGATAGTCCCAAACTGCACAGGCCAAGCGCCTGCAGATTTGACACCCTCTTTAGCCAATTTCCCAAAATCATGCAAGTGGATGTTACATGGTGTATTTTCCGCCCAAGTCGAAATCACTCCCACAATCGGTGTTTCAAAGTCCTTATCTGTCATACCAGTCGCACGAAGCATAGCACGGTTTGGTGATTTAACCATACTATCATAAATGCTACTGCGATGACGTTTAGCTAATTCAGTCATTTGTTCCCTCCCATTTCAGTTTTTACTATTATAGCACATTTTAAAAGCAATGAACAGAAGAAAATTCTTGAATTTTCAGAAAATTTAGATTAATCCGGTTGATGACCTTTTAATTTTTTCATCTTTTTTTGTCAAGTAACTTTACTTTACAAAAAAAATGTGTTATCCTAGTATGGTTGATGAAAATCAGTAGATTGAATCGAATATAAATACCTAAAGGAGAAATCAAAATGGCAGTACCTGCACGTCGCACTTCAAAAGCGAAGAAAAACAAACGTCGTACACACTACAAAGTAACAGCTCCATCTGTAAACTTTGACGAAACTACTGGAGATTACTCACGTTCTCACCGTGTATCACTTAAAGGATACTACAAAGGACGTAAAATCGCTAAAGCTGCATCAGCTGAATAATAGAAGGGAGATACCATGCGCGTAAATATTACACTTGAACACAAAGAATCTGGTGAACGCTTGTACCTTACTTCTAAAAACAAACGTAACACTCCAGACCGTCTTCAATTGAAGAAATACTCACCAAAACTTCGCAAACACGTTGTGTTTACAGAAGTTAAGTAAGCATTCAATACGAATCAATACAGAAGAAAAACGCTAATTCTGAACTGCACCCCAAAAGTTAGACAGAAAAAATCTAACTTTTGGGGTGTTTTTATTATGAAATTAACTTATGATGATAAAGTTCAGATCTATGAACTTAGAAAACAAGGATATAGCATAGAGAAGCTTTCAAATAAATTTGGGATAAACAATTCTAATATTAGGTACATGATTAAATTGATTGATCGTTACGGAATAGAGTTCGTCAAAAAAGGAAAAAATCGTTACTATTCTCCTGATTTAAAGCAAGAAATGATTCATAAAGTCTTACATGAAGGCTGGACTAAAGATAGAGTTTCTCTTGAATACGGCCTCCCAAGTCGTACGATACTTCTTAATTGGCTAGCACAATACAAGAAAAACGGGTATACTATTGTTGAGAAAACAAGAGGGAGATCAACTAAAATGGGACGTAAACGGAAGAAAACTTGGGATGAAATGACAGAACTAGAGCGACTCCAAGAGGAGAATGAACGCTTACGTACTGAGGTGGCTTACTTAAAAAAGTTAAAAGAGCTGGAAGACAGGGACGAAACCATACAGCGAGAAAGGCAGAGACAATTAGAGAAATGGCTTCAGGAGGATTTCGACTAGATTTACTTCTTGAAGTGGCTCGTTTACCTCGCTCAACTTACTATTATCAGTTGAAGGAACTAGATGGGCTTGACAAAGATAAAGATCTTAAAGCTGAAATTCAAGCTATTTTTACTGAGCACAAAGGAAATTATGGCTATCGCCGAATAACTCTTGAATTGAGGAATCGTGGTCATATAGTAAACCATAAGAAGGTCCAACGTCTGATGAAAATCCTTGGTTTAAGTGCTCGAATTCGCCGTAAACGAAAGTATTCTTCCTACCAAGGAGAGATTGGCAAGAAAGCAGAGAATCTCATTCAACGCCAGTTTGAAGCATCGAGACCAATGGAAAAGTGTTATACGGATGTGACAGAGTTTGCCATTCCAAATAGCACGCAGAAATTGTATTTATCGCCTGTTTTAGATGGCTTTAACAGCGAAATTATTGCTTTTAATCTTTCTTGTTCTCCTAATTTAGAACAAGTAAAAACGATGTTGGAACAGGCCTTCACAGAGAAATACTACGAGAATACGATTCTCCATAGTGATCAAGGTTGGCAATACCAACACGATTCTTATCATCGGTTCCTAGAGAGTAAGGGAATTCAAGCATCCATGTCACGTAAGGGCAACAGCCCAGACAACGGTATGATGGAATCTTTCTTTGGCATTTTAAAATCCGAAATGTTTTATGGCCATGAGAAAAACTTTAAATCACTTAATCAATTGGAACAAGCCATTATAGACTATATCGATTACTACAACAACAAACGAATTAAGGTAAAACTAAAAGGACTTAGTCCTGTCCAATACAGAACTAAATCCTTTGCTTAAATTAATTGTCTAACTTTTGGGGGTCAGTACATTCAAGCGTTTTTTCTTTTTGTTAATTTCAGTACATTGCAATAAAAATCATTCGAATGACTACATTTTTTGTTAGATAAATTAGATTTTCGTTTTACATAGCTATCCATTTAGAGGATTTAAAATTAAAACTGATAATTTTCACTCAACTATTGATAAACAGTTTAAAGTTAATTGTAAAGTAAGACTATTCTATATTTTGAAGATTGTTTAACATAAAGAATCTAAAAATTTCTCAATTTTGGAATTTTAAAAAAGATGACCAAATATTTTATAAAACGCAGTATATCAAGTTTGTTGATAAAATAACTGATACGTTTTTATAATTTTAAAACCATTATACCTAATCTCCGTTTTTAATAAAAATAAAATAGTGTCGAATCGTGGTATAATGATGATAAAGAATTTTTTATACAAACTTTTCCCATGCACTATTTTATATTTGATAGGTAATTGAAGCAATAAAAAATATTTATAAGTTAATGTATCAGATTGATGAACTTACTGAAACATAAAGTTATCAGGAACTATATTTCGAATAAATAGCTCGATATTTTTAATACAAACAAACTATCATTCAAACTTTTGAAAAAAATCATAAAAGATAAAGTAATTATATTTACTTTTAGTAAACATACAGATTAGATTTTTAATCACAAAACAATATCAAGTAATATATTTTATGGAAGATACTATATATTATAATTTATACTAATCTGTATTAGAATATTTCACAAAATAAGAAATCTACTAGTCTCCAAATTATTATATGAGGTATAAAAATGAGCAGAATATTAAAATTTTATAAACAAAGTACTGTAATTGTGCCGATTATAGTCAGTCTTCTCACTACTGCTATTGTTCCGTTTTATCAATATGTAACAAGAAGACCGTCATACTCCTTTGTACTAAATAATCCAGTTGGATGGACTAAAGATGACGACATCTTCTCCATATATAATTATGGTAGCGATGATATGAAAGATACAACTGTATATATACGGTCATATATGATTCTCTCTTCAAATTCTCATTCGGACTATTTCGATGATTATATATCTACACATAGTCTATCTATACCTATGGAAGGATTAGATATGAGATTTCAACTAACAGGAAAATCAAAAGGAAAAATTGGACATATTAAATTTAACACAGATCAAAATCCTTTTAGTAATTACTTTTCAAATAATCATGTTGAATTTGGACCAAATTTAAATATTGATATTTCTAATAGAATAAATGAAAATAATTTACAAATCAATACTAATGATATTGACTCTGGATACGATAAAATGAATCTTGTTATTTTCACAATTTTCATCAATAATACAAGTAAAACACAAAATAATCTCTCTAATATTCAAGTTTATGCAACAGATTATTCTTCAGATTATAATACAGGTAAATCACGAACAAAATTAATACCAACTAATATATATTTTAAACAATTTGAGGATAAATATGAATATGATTATGCTAAATACTACAATAGAGAAGATTATGATAGATTTTGGAATGATAAAGATATAATAAACACTTACTATTCAAAATTCATTGATCAAATAATTAACGATTATAAAAAAATAAAATAATATAAGAAAATAACTTCTCAACTAGAAATATGAGTAAAAGATATAGTTTAAAAGAAATTAAAATTATTATAAGCAAAATTACTATTTATAGCTACATTGAATTATATGGGTAAATATTAAAATTTATGTCCAATCTGTATTTAATATTTATAAAACTTTTAAATTCCAATTATAGTACAACACTCTTTTACTTCGGGTGTTCACTATCAATTCTATCTAGTAATAATAGTAATTTTTCATCAATAATTTTATATTGAAGTTCATCCTCATTTTACTTCACGAAAATAATACACACTTTACTTATTTTGTTTTAGTAAAATAACATCACTTCTCAAAAAGTTAGTTATTATCTTTATGTTAAGGATTAAATTCTGTGTTGTGCAGGACTCAATTCTTTTAGCATAGTTTTAATTCGATTTCTACTTAAGCAATAAATAACCAAAATGACAATAGATTTTCTACTGTCATTTTTATTTTTCTAACTTTTTAGCAGAGTATTCTCGCAACTCCCTAAATCTCTTTCAATTTTTCGAGATAGGCGGTTAATTCTGCTTGGGCTTCTGGTGTTGTGCCTACTAGTTGGCTGCGCATGTGGGCGAGTCTGGCTTCTACCTCTCCAATCTCTTTATCAATCTCTGCGAGCTGGTCTGCGAGGTCGGCTAGGGGAACAACGGGTTCTTCCTCAAAGGTATCGACATAGCGTGGAATGTTGAGGTTGTAGTCATTTTCGACAATCTCTTCAAAGCTGGCTAGATGGGCAAACTTCTCGACATTCTCGCGTTTTTGATAGGTCTCCAAAATCTTGGCAATATGGTCTTCGGTCATATTGTTTTGATTTTTCCCTTTTTCAAACTCTTTTGAGGCATCGATAAAGAAGACATCCTTGTTGGTACGATTCTTTTTAAGGATGATAATAGTTGTCGGGATAGAGGTGTTGTAGAAGATATTTGCTGGCAAGCCGATAACTGTATCAATAGCGCCTTCTTCTAGCAGGTGCTGGCGAATCTTCTGCTCGGCTGCTCCTCGGAAAAGGACTCCGTGAGGAAGAACGATAGCCATGACACCATTATGCTTGAGGTGGTAAAAACCGTGAAGGAGGAAGGCAAAATCTGCTTTGGACTTAGGTGCAAGAACTCCATAGCTTGAAAAGCGAGGATCTTGCAGGAAGCCACTATCTGCTGACCACTTCAGTGAATAGGGTGGGTTCATCAAAACCCCATCGAAATCCGTTGGCTCCGTAGTCGGCCAATCTTCGTCTAGTGTGTCGTGGTTGCTGAGGTGATAGTTCTCAATCGCAACTCCGTGAAGCATCATATTCATGCGAGCAAGGTTGAAAGTCGAAGTAATCAACTCTTGACCGTAGTAAGAAATCGTCGAAGCTTCCTTACTATAGCGCTTGGCATTGAGCAAGAGGGAACCAGAACCCATGGTCGGGTCGTAAACTGACATCCCCTTTTGATGCTCACGCCCTGCAAAGACAATCTGAGTCATGAGGTGAGAGACTGCTTGAGGTGTATAGAACTCTCCAGCCTTTTTTCCAGAATCACTGGCAAACTGGCCAATCAGGTACTCATAAGCATCACCCAAGATATCACCAGCATGACCAGATACATTGAGGTCGTTGAGCTGTTTCATAACCTCAGAGATGGTCTTGTTTTGCTTTTGTGGGGTGTTGCCTAGCTTTTTCGCATAGAGGTCGATATCTTCGAAGAGATTTTCAAATTTTTCATTGGCCTGCTCGATATCACGGAAACTTTGGGCTAGGGATTCTAGCTGGAAGGTTCCTTCATGGATAGACTGAACCAACTTGGTAAAGGTTAGAGAAGGCTCAATCACATAGCCTAGCTCGTCATTTAAGACCTCGATAAGGTCTTCACGGACATCTGCATCCGCAAAGTTTTCCTCATAGAGAAGCTGCGCTTGCTGGAAGGACTCAAAGGTCTCGTCCAAGTTATCACAGACGGCTTGGAGGATGTTGTCGGATAGGTACTTGTAGAAAATCAAGCCCAAGAGGTAGGACTTGTATTCATTGGCTTCCATCTGGCCACGCAGGATATCTGCCGCATTCCAGAGGGATTGGTAGAGTTGTCTTGATAAATCTGTTTGTGACATAGGGTCTCCTATCAATTTCTACTTTCATTCGTTTAGTGTAGCTTTTTATGGTCTTGGTATCTTATGAATTGAACACGACCTAAAAGCTGGGTATCTTAGATAAACATTTTTCTGAGTAGGGTTTGTTTGCTTTCTTTGAGCTGGTTGACTCTTTCCTCTTGCTTGGCAATGGCCTTGTCTAGGTCTTGGAAGAAAGAACCGATGGATTCTTGTTCAGGGAGAGAAGGTAACATAATCTTTACTTTTTTTAAAACTTCCCTTGTTAATTGAGGCTGTGCCCCACCTGTAACAAAAGGTTTAAAATCAAACGATAGGCAAAAAGCATACAAAAATGGCTTAGTAATATTATCTTGCTTCTCAACATTAACAACCATAGAATTACCTGTAATCCAAACAGGTCCTTCAACAAAGCTTGGTGTACCTGTTCCCTCTCCCCTTGCAGAGATAGTAACTTGATTTTCTTTATGATTGTAATCCCTATAATATCCAATATAACCATTCGCACCAAATACTGGAAATCCTTCTGTCAGTAAATCTTCACTAGATATTGTTTTCGGTTGATATAATTCCGATATATCTCCTAGCAAAACACTAGTCCACTCATCTTCAAATCCTGCGAAGCGAAGGGCTGGCTTGGTTTGTCCTTTGGCTGGGAAGAGGAGCTTGAGGTAGGTTCTCTTCTGCTCTTTGAGCACCTCTAACTTACCCTGTTGAAGGCTAATAAGCTGGTCAATATCTTGGAAGAAAGAACCAATGGCAGTTTGCTCGGGGAGGGAGGGGATTGAAATGAAAATATCAGATAAATCTTTTGAGTTTATTGCTGGATAACTTGTTCCTGTACAATTATCTAAGACAACATTTACAAATTTATTAGTCTGCAAATAAGACAATAAGAAACATCCATCACCATTGGGTCTTAATTGTGCATAACCCGTAGAAAACACATAATCATTATCATCTTTTTTAAATAAATAGTTATTTTTCTGATAGGGTCTCACCGTTTGGTAAAACACATCTCCTTTAACGGCCAATCGTTGTGCTCTAGATGGCGATGTAGAAATAGTTTCATTTCTATACGAAACCATCTCTGTCCCTACCACTGCTCCCAAATCAACATATTTAAACTCATCAGGAACTACTGATTTAGGGTTGACTTCTGCAACTTCTCCCAACTTTTTCTGCTCCCAAGGTTCAGTATAGCCCGCAAAGCGATAACTTGGTTGTTTTGTCATATATCTCCTCCAACTATTTCATCTTTATTTGTATCTATAAATTGCAATTGATAAGCTTTATGAGCACCCCATGCCTTAAGTATTTTCTTAATAGTATATTCGTTATCCTTATCAAACTGGTCTACATAAACGCTCACATCCGGTGCCTGTTTAAAAATTTCTTTGAAATACGGAGCGTCTACTCCATTCTCATCCCGAATACCAAAACCAATGAAATAGATTTCTTTGATAGAGCTTAAACTTTTGAAAAAGTATTCGTGTTTTCTAAGTTGCTGACGGACTGGTTTTCTATTAGCAGCAGACAATCTGTACATAGCCTGAGATAAAACGTCCGCTCCTTCTGGTATGACTATCGAATCTTCTCCATGACCAAATATGAGAACTCCATCATTTAAATCACCATGAATGTGAATGATGTTAGAAGATGGAATGCCATAAAAATCCTCTAGAGTACGAGTATAATTGAAATTTAAAAATCTTGCATCTCTATTAGTTAAAATCATTTCTTTTGCAATCGGGAAATGAGAGGTAAATTTTCTCATGCTCAATTGACTTTCCCATTGTTCATAGGTTTCTTTAATCCATTGTTTAAATAACTTGTTCAATCGATGATGGACATATTGACTGAGTTTATCCGCTACCTTTTCGGCAAATCCTTTTCTAGACTCAGTATCCTCTTTACTATCGTTTGTCACATAGTAAGAAGTGCTAGTATTCATAAAAGGGAAGCAGACTAGTTTTTCTTCAAAATCTCCCCAAAGCCTTTCTGTAGCTGTAATATGTAAAAAAATTTGATAAAGTAATTTCAACTTTTCCTGACTATCAGTACCATTCAATATTTCCATCACTTCTTCAGCATATATTTCACTCTTATATATTCTGTTATCACTGTCTTTTAGAAAATCTTTGATAGAATCAAAATTTTGCAACGACTCTAACAAATCATCTTTCCCATAAGCCTGCTGATAAACAAACTTCTTGAAATATAAATAATCCGTCTTTAAATCATGTGCTATATCAAAACCATTTCCGATAATAAATAATTTCTCCACTATATCCCCCCTTTCTATTACTCAATTTTCTTATTTCTACACTTTAGGTTTTCTCTTTTTGATTTCTATTCTTCAATTTTACCTATTTTTACACTTTAGGATTGCCATCTATCATTTCTATTGTTCAATTTTGGCCATTTTTGCACTTTAGATAGGAAACTATGCTATTCTATTCTTCAATTTTGCCTATTTTGAAACAATAGATAGGCTTATTTTGTGATATAATGTTAAAAAACGTTGAAATGCGAGGATGACTACATATGAACTATAGAGAACTTAGAAAAATCTACTACAGTCATCGTGACCAGTATGAGGAAGAGTATCAACTACGCTTACAAGGATACAGTTCCATTAGAACATCTCTTTATCCTCATTTAATGCAACGCGATACTGTCAAAACAAGTCAATACCCTTTATTTGTAACCCTACATCTAGGGATTTCCCAACTGATGGAAACTATCTCACAGCAGTCTCAACGAATTAGTGAAATAGCTGATACCCTCCCTAAGATTGCCCACGATCAGTTTTATAAAGAACAGCTCTACCAATCGATTATTTCCACAAATGAAATCGAAGGTATCCATACAACTCGTAAAGAGTTGGTCGATGTGGAGAAACTCCTAGAGGAAGACCCCTATAAGACCGAACAAATCAAACATCTTTCCACCTTGCGAATGTACCAACAAATCCTTAAGGATGAATTTCTCCAAATCCAATCTCTTGAAGATATCAGAGGGATTTATGACCAATTAACACAAGGAGAAATCTCGCCAGAGGATGAACTCGATGGAGAGTTTTTTAGACAGAAATCGGTCTTTATCCAAGACGACAAGACTGGCAAAGTCATCTATATCCCACCTCAAAAGGAGGAACAGATTCAGGTCATGCTGACAGAGTGGATTCGTTTTATCAACGACCATTCTATCCCAAACCTTGTCAAGGCTTGTGCTGGACACTATTTTTTTGAAAATATACATCCCTTCTATGACGGTAACGGTCGGACAGGACGCTATATCCTTGCCAAGTACTTGTCTAGAAAACTCGATAAATTTTCAGGGTTAGTTTTGTCCCAACAAATCAATCACCATAAACAAGACTATTATAAGGCTTTTAGGAATACTGGCGATCATCTCAACCGTGCCGATGCTACCTTCTTCGTTGAAACCTTGTTGACTTTTATCAAGGAAGGACAGGAAAATATTATCCAAACCCTCCTTGAAAAACAAGAGCAACTGCATCGCTATAAAGTTAAGATAGAGCAAACAGAAGGGCTGGAGGAAGTCGAGAAATACATCTTGTTTCTCCTCGCTCAGTCCAAGCTCTTTGTCGATGATAAGAGAGATGGCATAGAAGATAGAAGCATCATCCAACTGGCCAATCAGTCCAACCATCATTACTCTAAGAAAAAGATCAAGGATGCTTTCTTGCATCTTGAAGAGAGGGGAATTTTGACCCTAATTGGTCGAAAACCTTCCCAACATTATCTTTCTGACTATTTTTAATACTCAATGAAAATCAAAGAGCAAACTAGGAAACTAGCTGCAGGCTGCTCAAAACACTGTTTTGAGGTTGCAGATAAGACTGACGAAGTCAGTCACATATATACGGCAAGGCGACGTTGACGTGGTTTGAAGAGATTTTCGAAGAGTATAAACCTATCTCCCCCTTAGCGGTAGGATATCCTCTGAGATCATGCGCATATAGTCCTCTTTGAGGGCTTTTTTGTATTTGAGTTTTGGCAGTGCCTTGTCTCCATGGGCTTCCTTATAGGCCAGATAGTCCTGAGACTCGGTGATGGCTTTTTCGCCATTTTGCTTGTCGCGTCCGATGCGGTAGTTGTCCACTACGAACTGGAGTTCATCCTCTCCTATCTGCCAATAATCTGCCGTTTCACGAATCTTTTTCTGGGTTGTTAACTCAATCATCTCATCCAACTTATGGATGATAGACTGATCCTGATAGCTCTTGGCATCTGCTTGGACATTCTGCCAGAGTTTGGAGATGAGGCTGGATAACTTGGGATTGGATTTGTTCAAATCTTCTATATAGTTATCTACCAGGCTCTTTTCCTTTTTACCAATGAGGTTTTCCCGATTTTCAATCAGGGCTTGGATGAGAGAGAGGATATAGTGATAGTTTATCTCGTCGGTGCGGATGGATTCGAGCTCATACTCGATATCTAGGAGAACCCCTTCCTCTTCTTGGTCTTCTTTTCTGCGTCTGCGGAGTTCTTCGATGACATTTTGATATTGGCCGGCAAAGTTCTCAATGTCTTCTAGGCTAAGGCAAATCTCTCTGAGGATGACTTTCTCATCATAGTCCGAATAGACCTGTATAGAAGATAGGAGCTTGTCAAATTCTTGGAAAGCCTTGGCAAAGCGTTTTAATTCTGCATCTGTCGCTGTATCCAAATCTGGCACCTGCTCTGGACTTGGAGCGATGGCTAATAGTTGATGAACCTTCTCAAGAAACTTGGCCTTCTCCTCCTGCCATTCTGGGGCTAAGACACTGGTTTCACCACCATTTGAGTAGAGACTCAGAGCTTCATCCACTTTTTCTTTAAAGTGGTCGGGCGTTTGGAAGGTGACGATTTGGCCGAATTTCTTGCCTTCATCAAAGAGGCGATTGGTTCGTGAAAAGGCCTGAATGATATGCTGGGGCTTCATGGGCTGACGGTCCATGAATAGGGTCGATAGGCAAGGGGCATCAAAGCCTGTCAACAAGCGGTCCACAACGATAACCAGGTCCAACTGTTCCTCACGGAAGGCAAAGCGTTCTTTCTTACGGGCCAGACGGTCATTGAGGTCACTATTGTAGGAAGCAATGGTTGCTAGGCTAAAGTGGGTGCCAAACATGGCATTGTAGTCTTTTAAACTCTCCTCCATATAGGCTTGGTTGACATAGGAGTCTGCTTCATTTTCTGTCACAGAGTAGGTAATGGCAACCTTAGGAAAGTCTGGTAAAACCTTTTTAACATTTTCCGAGATGCTTAGAGACTTCTCTCCATTTTTGACTTGCTTAATCAGGTTATAATAGGCCTGCGCACGGGCAATGCTTTTGACGGTCAAAATGGCTTCATAGGTTTTTCCTACTCCATTTTGGAAACCGAGTTTGCGTCTTGAGCGATTGAGAATGGCATCTAAAACAGCAAGCATATGGCCTTCGTCATCATAACGCTCCTCATCAATCTCATCTTCTGCCCAACCAGGCATGGTCGTCTGATACTCCACATTAAAGCCAAGAACTGCCTTGTCATGGATGGCTTCTTTGACGGTATATT
This sequence comes from Streptococcus mitis, assembly GCA_001560895.1. Classification (NCBI taxonomy): domain Bacteria; kingdom Bacillati; phylum Bacillota; class Bacilli; order Lactobacillales; family Streptococcaceae; genus Streptococcus; species Streptococcus mitis. The sequence continues at coordinate 132,746 of CP014326.1, read as the reverse complement.
GGTGGAGGCAGTCACCGTACTGCTCTTCGGTCGTCTGAGCAAGGTCTCCTTTTTGTTCACGTTTATTTTCTGTAAAGATAGGAGTTCCTGTAAACCCATACCAGAGAGAATTTGTAAAGAAGTGCTCTAGGTGGCGTTGGCGTTCAGGAGTCACTGCACGATGGCATTCATCAACGACAAAGGCTAGTTTGAGTTGCTTGATACGATTGTAGACCTTTTGGTGACGACCTTCATCAAACTGACGAATCATGGCATTGATTTTCTGGATGGTCGTCACAACGACACGGCGGTCATCAGAAGCTAGATTTTTAACCAATTCCTGTGTATCATCGGTCTCGTCGATATCGATCATGTCGTTCTCTGCGTAAGATTGAAAAGAACTGGTCGTCTGCTGGTCAAGGTCTGTCCTATCAATCACAAAGATTGTCTTTTCGATAGATGGAATCTGGAGCAGATTGCGCGAAACCTTATAAGAGGTCAGGGTTTTTCCTGAACCAGTCGTATGCCAAATATAGCCTGACTGGCGCTTGCGACTGGCTTCACGGATAGCCTCAATAGCATGAACCTGATAGGGGCGCAATAAAATCAAGGCCTTCTTGTCATCATCGATGACAGAATACTGCATGACCATCTCGTGGGCTCTCGGTATGGACAAGACAGACTCTGCAAAGTCAAATAGTTGAGGTTGAGGTCTATTTTCACTATCCACCCACTTGGTCAAGAAGCGTTCATTTAGCTTATTGGCTTTGGCAGCTGCGATGTAGCGGGTGTCTGTGACATTAGAGACGACAAACATCTGAAGACTTGAAAAAATGCCTCTGAACTGTCCTTCTTGGTCGTATTTCTTAATCTGACGGAAGGCATCCATGTAAGGATGAGAACGGCTTTTTAGTTCGATTTGAATCATGGGCAGACCATTGATTAACAAAGTCACATCCCCACGGCGCTGGCGAATCCCTTCTCCGCCTGTGATGACTTGGTTGACAACCTCATAGCTAGATTTGCCACCAGCGACATTGTTTCTCCACAAGACTTCCAAGCGAATAGTGCCTAGACTGGCATCTTCACGTTGAACCTGCACCTTGGCAATGCCATTTTCTCCTGCTATCCACTTGGCTGCTTCATAGAAGTTAACGAAATTGAGCTGGTTTTTGATTTGATTTTTCTCTGAATTTGTAAGGGGATGGTCTTGCAAAATGCGGACATTATTAGCTTCCAGCTTGGCAAAAAAGTTTCCCCATAGGAGGTCTTCTGTATTTAACTCAGGTCGATACACCCATTGACTTTCTCCCTTTGTCAGCTGGTTGATTAAATCCCGCTCGATAGCCAATTCCTGTTTGGTTTTGGCTTTACCTGCTACAGGGATAGCAGTCTCGTCTTTAGGAGAGAGTCTCTGGCTGATATGGAAATCCTGCAAGGCTGCTTGATTGAGATGTTGCAATTTTTTGAGAAGATCTTGCTCCGTCCCTTTAATGGCTTGATAGGCTGCCGTCAGATCTTTATCTGCATCTAGGTAGTGATGCGGGTTCTTCTTTATTTGGATATAACCTTGCACCAAATCTTCTAAACGTCTCAGCTGAATAGCAAGCTGGTTCTGAAGTTCCTGAGAATTTCCAGATGCTTCTTTCTGGCTGATAGCTTCTAGGTATTCTACGATGGCAGTATAACTAGCCTGCAACTCAGGTGCTGAAACGATGAGCTCTTGTTCTAATTCTTTTGATAAAGTATACATCATGTTCATACCCCATTTCTACAACGCAAAAAGCCCACCAAAGAAATTGGCAGGTTTTAAAAATGGGTACGAAGACTCGAATGCAACTCTCTGCATGGGACTTGTTTGCTTAACCATAGGGACTCTTCCTTTTCATTCATCCAAGGCGTTGCGACATCGAAAAAACAGCGCCTTTACTTCCTTCCATTGTATCATAAAAGCCTAATAGTGAAAAGGTTTTCTAGGGTATTCTCTCTAAATCTAGCAATAATTCCCTGACCTTCAAACTTCTACTAAAACAAGCAAAATCCCCTGCAAATCTACATTACAGGGGACTTATGTGTTATTCTTGTACTTCTTTCTGAGCGGCCTTTCCTTGATCTAGAAGAGCTTGGACGATTTTCTCATCGCGTAGCTTGACAGAATCGTTGATCATTTCTGCGGACTTGACGATGGTTGTTTCTAGTTGGGCACGTTTCTGGCGTCCCAATTCAATAGCTGCGACGATACCTTGGTTTTGAGCGACCAGACTTTCAGCCAGTTTTGTAACCGATTCGACAGCGACTGTCGGGCTTTGGGCAATTCGTTCCATCTGCGGAATCACTTCTTTGCTGGTTTCAGCTAGCATCTGAAGGGCAGCATTATTGGCATTGACAATGGCATCCGCCACGACACCTGATTTCATTGATTGTTGCAAAATACCCAATTGGGCAATAGAAAGCTTCATTGTCGGAATCGTATTGCGACGAAGCATGCCCAATTTTTGACGCATATCAGATGACACCTTCACAAGATTGCGCATCTGAGGTGTTGTTGCCCAAGCAACATAGAGACGGCTGACATACTCAGTGTGCTGTTGTTCGAGGGTATTGACCACTTCTGCCATACGAGCCAATTCTTGTGATTTGGTTTGGTATTCTACCGTACTGGTATCGAGTTGGTCAGCTTGAGCTTTCAGTTCGGCAGCGCGCTTGCCAGCTTCTGTCTGGCTAGCTTCGATAAAGGAAATCACTCCCACTAGATTTTCAATGGATTTAGTATTGTCCTCAATCAACATCTCAGCTGAAACGATATTTCGAGCTAGCACATCTTCTTGCTTGACCACTGCGGCAGCCATGCTATCGAGCTTTTGCTCCACTGTTTTTGAGTCAAAGTAAAATTCTTGTAGGGTATTCTTGCTCTTGTTAAACAAGCGTTGCAAAAAGTTTGGCTTTTCTTCTAACTCAGCAATTTCAGCGTTCTTGTATTTGACGACAAAGCCTTGCAACTCACGGTTTGTATTCTTGAGAAGATCATCCACTTGGGGAATTTGTAGTTTCTTTTGTTCTGACAAGATACGATTGACCGTATTGTTCACACCTTCGACAGCAGATTGTCCAAAATCTAAGAGAGCATTTTGATTGGTAACAAACTGGTCTACCAACTGAGGCACGTGCGCCTTGATTCCTTCTTGCTGCTCAGGGCTCAGCTTCTCAAGGAAGGTCAAGGTTTTGTCTGAGCCAGTATTGGTCTCGATGATTTGGGTTGTTTTATCCACCTTAGCTACCGTATTATTGGCAATCTGGTCAATATCGAAATTAAATTCTGTCATGGTTACTCCTTTATTTCTAACCTATTCTTTACGATCTTTTTCTAGGATACGCAGACTGATATCAAAATCACGCATATCTGTTTCATTGAATTCTCTCAAGACTTGGTCCAGCTCAAGGTCAAATTGTTCGATAGCTGCTTTAGCTTGTTGCAAACGTTCTTCTGCTCGATTATAGTTCTTCGGATTGGCCTTAATCTTTAAATAGCCTTCTAAAATCGTTTGGAATTTCTCCATCTTCAAACTATGAATGGCCGTCAATTCTTCCTTATCCCCCTCGGCAGAGGTAGCAATCTTGTCTAAAATAGCCTGATGGTCAATAGCAATATTGGCCAAGGTCTGGGATAATTCTGGAGCTAGTTCCTCTGGCTCCGCATTTTCAAGGTCTACCTGACTTTCCCTATCCAAACGTTCTAGCTGAACATCGATGTTTGCCCTTACTGTACGAACCTTTTTATCAATACGATTATAGACATCATCATCGATATAGGACTTGAGACGATCTGCCTCCTGATGGATTTCTCGCAGTTCGATCAATACTTGATTAGCCAAACTCTTATAGGAATCTAAGCCTTTCTCTACCAAGACTCCCTCTAACTGCTGAATATCTTTGTCCGCCTGGCGAATCCGAGCTTTTAAAAGCTCAATCCGATCGTCTAGAGAGGCATCCTGCAAAAGTGGATAGCGCCAACGTTTATAGAGACGATAACCACCATAGCCTAGCAGGACACAAGCCGCAAGCGGTAGAGCATATTGAACCAAAAGGCCCAATAAGAACAAAAAGCCCCAAAAATAGAGACAGCCTTTCCAAAAACCATTACCCGATTTCATAAACATTCCTTATTTTCAATTTATAAGTCTATTTTAGCACAAAAGATAAAAATGAGGGCGGAAATCCCCTAGAAAAGAGTTGATTTCTTTGCTGTAGAATGGAGGCTAGAAGCGCGTGTTCTAATTTCAGTTGAGCGGACTCAAACCACAAACACACTCTGAGGAAATATCAAAACAAAAGCTTGAAAAATCGGAGGAGGTGTGTTAGAATGAGAGCATAAAGGGAAAATAATGCTTCTAGCATATATAACTAAAAAAGCCCCACCGTGCCACCGATGGGGTTTTTTGCTACCCTCTAAAAGGGTTAAATGCTACTTACTACGTCTCTTTATCCATAGCTTGAAAAGCTCAGATAGTAAGTTAACAAGTAAAAAGGGAAAATAACTCTAGCATATATAACACCTCCCTTCATTAAAGTGAGGGGGCCAAAATATTATATCATACCAGATTTATATCATCAACATCGCGTAATTCTTAGCATAGATAGACTCAGATACACCAATAACCTTACTAGCAAATCTCTAAACAAACCCAGAAATCAACATTTTAAGACAAAGCAAAAAGCCCACTGTTGTAGGCTTTCTGTAAGATATATCTTAAAATTAAAGCATCTTGTTGTAGAATTCAACGACAAGTGCTTCGTTGATTTCTGGGTTGATTTCGTCGCGTTCTGGCAAGCGAGTCAATGAACCTTCCAATTTTTCAGCGTCGAATGATACGAATGCTGGACGTCCAAGAGTAGCTTCTACTGCTTCAAGGATAGCTGGAACTTTCAATGATTTTTCACGAACTGAGATCACTTGACCTGGAGTTACGCGGTATGATGGGATATCAACGCGTTTTCCGTCAACAAGGATGTGACCGTGGTTTACGAATTGACGAGCTTGACGACGAGTAGTCGCAAGACCAAGACGGTAAACAACGTTATCCAAACGACGTTCCAAAAGAAGCATGAAGTTGAAACCTAGGATTCCGCCTTTGATTTTTGTAGCTTGTACGAACAAGTTACGGAATTGTTTTTCACCTACACCGTAAGTGAAACGAAGTTTTTGTTTTTCAGCCAATTGCAAACCGTATTCTGACAATTTAGAACGGTTGTTTGGTCCGTGTTGTCCTGGTACGTAGTTACGACGTGCCAATTCTTTACCTGTACCTGTAAGTGAAAGGCCAAGGCGACGAGCTTGTTTCCAAGATGGTCCTGTATAACGTGACATGTGAATGTCCTCCTGATATAAATAATATTTCGGTGGAAATAGTCACTTAGAAAGCCCTGATTCGTGCAGATGCCCTTCGCCTAAACAGCCAAGGTTACTTATCATAAGACACCTGTTGACGAGCTTCATGCTTTCCTGCTGATATTTCACACAAAATCCATTCTACCATGAATGGCTAGATTTGTAAAGGGGTTTTAAGCTTTATTTTCATTGCCAGAGAGATTGAGAAGGAGGGTAAAGGTGCTTCCGAGGCCGTACTGGCTGCTGACTGTGATTTCCCCACCCAATTGATGGGCCAATTCACGCGCAATCGCAAGCCCTAAGCCATGACCACCTGTTTTCATATTACGCGAAGCTTCTACACGATAAAGGCGTTTGAAAATATTCTCCAAGTCCTCTGGGGCAATCCCCTGTCCCTCATCCGTCACACTGATTGAAAGCTGGTTCTTCTCCAGCTTAGCCACCACTTCCAGCTTGGTTCCTGGAGACGAGTATTTAAAAGCGTTATTGACCAGATTCACCAAGATACGAGAAAGTTTAGCATAATCTCCCTCAATCCGGGCAGACTCTGGGATTACCTGCAAATGGACATCTCGCTCCTCCTGCTCAATCAAGAACTGAAACTCACTCATACACTCAATCAAGAGCTGATCCAGAAAAATGCTGTCTTTACTAGTTGTCTCTGCCTGATTTCTAGCTGTGTTTAGAGTCAAAAAATTCAACTCCTCAACCAGTTTATTGAGTCTTTCAGTCTGGCGCCCAATGGTTGCTAGATAATGGTCCTGTTCTCCTTCCTTGATAACCCCATCCAAAATCCCTTCTACCGTCGCTTGGATCGAAGTGATGGGGGTCTTGATATCATGCGAAAGTTGAGCAATCATCAAGCCCTTTTCTCGTTCGCTTTCTTCCAAGGAATCGAAGGTGGCCTGCAAATCATGGGACATTTCATTAAAAGCTTGGCCTAATTGTTGAAATTCTACAGGTCCTTGAACCTCCAGATTTGATGGAAAGTCCTTGTCCGCTACCCGCTTAGCATGTTCCTTAAGTTTGCTCAATGACGTAAATACCGGCGACAGGAGAAAGAGACTAATCCCAGCACCGACAAGGCTGGCAACGATGGTCATTCCAAGCAAAAAGTAAATCTCGCTTTTCTCAATCAGCATTTTTTGAACAGCCCAAAAAACCGCGATAATCGTTAGGAGTGTTGAAATGATATACCCCACTAAAATATAACTTTTTAATTTCATTGACTACCTCGTGCTTTCTCAATTTTGTAGCCCAAGCCCCAGACGGTTTTGATGGTAGGTGTTTCTGCACTAGCATGTTTAGCCAACTCCTGTCGCAGAGCATGGATATGAACATTCAAGGTATTGGTGTCATCCACATAGTCTTCCTGCCATACCTTCTCATAGAGGTCTGTCTTAGAGAAAACTCGCTCTGGATTGCTGGCTAAAAGCCATAGAAGTTCGAAGGATTTTACTGTCAAATCGAGCGCCACATCTCCGACTTGGACCTCATGACTACTGTGATTCATCCGTAAATCTCCGAGACTGACGACTTCTGTCTCACCTCCACGATGAAGGCGACGCAAGATATTGTGGACACGCAAAACCAGCTCACGAGGGCTAAAAGGCTTGGCAATAAAGTCATCTGCCCCTAAGCTCAGGCCATAAATCTTGTCCTGCTCGCTAGTCTTAGCCGTGATAAAGAGAAAAGGCTGATCTGGAGATTGATACTGGACTTCGCTAATCAAATCATAACCATCCATCCGAGGCATCATGATATCTGTAATAATCAAATCAATCGGTTTTCGCTTGAAGATTTCTAAGGCCTCTACCCCATCATGGGCCACCAAAACCTGATATCCTGCCTGAACCAGATAACGTTGATGAATATCTGTGATTTCTACCTCGTCGTCAACGAGTAAAATTGTCTTTCCCATCTGTCTCTCCTTTGAAAAAAACAGTGCTATACCACAATAGTATAACACTATTTTAATCTCTTTACGAACATTCTAATCGCTATCTGGATTTTTCAAATCCTAGATAGAAAATCTGTAGCTAGACTAGTCATTTTCCTCTTTTTTAGCTTTCAAACCGAGGCCACCTAATAGTCCTGCCAAGGCGAGTCCAAAGAATCCAAGAGTAGCCATTGATGTTTGGGCTTCACCAGTATATGGAAGCATGTCTTTTTGCTCTTTCTTTTGATCAGCCATCATTGGACTTGATACCTTGTTATTAGATGCCATCTTGCCTTCATCAGACATTTTGCTTGATGTTGCTGGAGCTTGATCTTGTTTCATGCTTGGTGTTGCCATTGGCTGACTAGCATTCATAGTTTTGTCCTGCTCTTTGCTATGCACCATCTTATCCTGGCTAGCAGCTGGCATTTTAGATTTCATCTCATCTTGATTGGCACTTGGCATTTGAGCGTTCATCTTAGACGCATCTTGATGACTATTCATCATTGGAGCCGGCATAGCTGAACCATTAGAAGATGGGACGAAGCCTGATTGCATCGGAGTAAGAGACTGATGTCCATTCAAGTTCACTGTCAAGTCCTTAGTCGCTACAAGGTTGCTCAAGTCTGCCTTGCCATCTTTCGCACCGTACACTTTGATAGTAGCTTTATAGCTTTGAGTGCCGTTTTGTTTCAACAAGTCTAACAAGTCTTTATCAGATTTGCCTTGAGTGCCAGCCAAGTCCACTTCATAGAAGTAAAGACCTTTGCCTAATTTTTCTACTGGTGGAAGAGCTGGATTTTTAGCTGAGCCGTTGTCTGACCATGGAGCCTTGTCTGAAGCTTTCAAGATAAGGCGAGTCAACATACCGTCACCAGCGAAGAGTTCGTATGGGATGACTTGGTTGACACCAGCTGTGAATGGACCAGGGAAGTTGGCCTTATCCAGATAAGAGGCTGGAACATCCACTGTATCTTTAGTGTTGTCAGCTACACCTTTTTGAACTTCAGCTGGGGTAGTTAAGCCGTTCAAGTTCACTGTCAAATCCTTAGTCGCTACAAGATTGCTCAAGTCTGCCTTGCCGTCTTTCGCACCGTACACTTTGATAGTTGCTTTATAGCTTTGAGTGCCGTTTTGTTTCAACAAGTCTAACAAATCTTTGTCAAATTTGCCTTGAGTACCTGCCAAGTCCACTTCATAGAAGTAAAGGCCTTTGCCCAATTTTTCTACTGGTGGAAGGGCAGGATTTTTAGCTGAGCCGTTGTCTGACCATGGAGCTTTATCAGAAGCTTTCAAGATAAGGCGAGTCAACATACCATCTCCGGCGAAGAATTCGTATGGAATAACTTGGTTGACACCGGCTGTGAATGGGCCAGGGAAGTTAGCTTTATCTAGGTAAGTAGCTGGAACATCTACTGTGTCTTTAGTATTGTCAGCCACACCTTTTTGAACTTCAGCTGGAGTAGTCAAGCCATTCAAGTTTACTGTCAAATCCTTAGTCGCTACGAGGTTGCTCAAGTCTGCCTTACCATCTTTAGCACCGTACACCTTGATAGTAGCTTTATAGCTTTGCGTACCGTTTTGTTTTAACAAATCAAGTAGCTCTTTGTCAGATTTTCCTTGAGTACCTGCCAAGTCCACTTCATAGAAGTAAAGGCCTTTGCCCAATTTTTCTACTGGTGGAAGGGCTGGATTTTTAGCTGAGCCGTTGTCTGACCATGGAGCTTTATCAGAAGCTTTCAAGATAAGGCGAGTCAACATACCATCTCCGGCGAAGAATTCGTATGGAATAACTTGGTTGACACCAGCTGTGAATGGACCAGGGAAGTTGGCCTTGTCCAAGTAAATAGCTGGAACATCCACTGTATCTTTGGTGTTGTCAGCCACACCTTTTTGAACTTCAGCTGGAGTGGTCAAGCCGTTCAAGTTGACATCCAGATCCTTAGTCGCTACGAGATTGCTCAAATCTGCCTTGCCGTCTTTAGCACCGTACACCTTGATAGTAGCTTTATAGCTTTGCGTACCATTTTGTTTCAAGAGGTCTAATAAATCTTTATCTGACTTACCTTGAGTACCTGCCAAGTCTACTTCATAGAAGTAAAGGCCTTTGCCCAATTTCTCTACTGGTGGAAGGGCTGGATTTTTGGCTGAACCGTTGTCTGACCATGGAGCTTTATCAGAAGCTTTCAAGATAAGGCGAGTCAACATACCATCTCCGGCGAAGAATTCGTATGGAATAACTTGGTTGACACCAGCTGTGAATGGACCAGGGAAGTTGGCCTTGTCCAAGTAAGTAGCTGGAACATCCACTGTATCTTTGGTGTTGTCAGCCACACCTTTTTGAACTTCAGCTGGAGTGGTCAAGCCGTTCAAGTTGACATCCAGATCCTTAGTCGCTACGAGATTGCTCAAATCTGCCTTGCCGTCTTTAGCACCGTACACCTTGATAGTAGCTTTATAGCTTTGCGTACCATTTTGTTTCAAGAGGTCTAATAAATCTTTATCTGACTTACCTTGAGTACCTGCCAAGTCTACTTCATAGAAGTAAAGGCCTTTGCCCAATTTCTCTACTGGTGGAAGGGCTGGATTTTTGGCTGAACCGTTGTCTGACCATGGAGCTTTATCAGAAGCTTTCAAGATAAGGCGAGTCAACATACCGTCACCTGCGAAGAGTTCGTATGGAATAACTTGATTGACACCAGCTGTGAATGGACCAGGGAAGTTGGCTTTGTCCAAGTATGTAGCTGGAACATCCACTGTATCTTTAGTGTTGTCAGCTACACCTTTTTGTACTTCAGCTGGGGTAGTTGCTGGTTGAGCCTCACTTGCTTCACGGTCTTGTCCAGAGACTGCAGGAGCAGGATTTGTCGCAGGTTTAACCGCATCTTCTGTTTCTTTCTTAGATTCTGGTTTTGCTTGCACTTCTTCTTTTGGCGCTACCACTTGGTCTTTATCAGCTACATTCACTTTTTCTGGAGAGCTTGTAGCATCCAAGCTTGCTTTAGGGGCTGAGTCTACCTGTTCTGAAGGAAGAGCTGTATCGACTGCTTCTTTGAGAACTCCTACTGGTAAGTCGCTCTTTTTACTCACCGAAGCAGCATCTGGCCCAACTTGAGCAGGGGTTGGATTGATCGCATCGGCACGTACAGAACTTGGTTGACCAACTAGGACAAAGAAGCCACTAGCCACAACAACTGAGGCAACACCGACACTAAGACGGCGAATAGACCAACGAGTATATCTTTGATTTGGATTGAATTTCATAGGATTCTCCTTAGAGTTTTTCTTTATTTGATGACTCTAGTATAATCTCCTAAAATTAAAAAGGATTAAGAAAAAGTTAAAATTTTTCTTAAATCCCTCTTATAAAATACTTATATTAATTAAATCCATAAACAGATTTGGTGATTTGATAGACGACATTGGACAGTTTGCGAGCTGGCAAGACGGAATGTTTGGTCAAACGGCTGAGCATGGTCTTGCGAATGGCTTGAAAGACCTCTGGATTTTCCTGCTGAATATAGGTCCACAGCTCTCGTTTTTTGGCCAGATGCTCCGCTGTTCCAGCTCGATTGAGCAGGGCACTAGAAATAACCGTCGTGATTTCAATATGATTCAGCAAATATTCTCTCATTTTGGGATGACTTACTTTAGATAAATCAAGCTGGTCTATTAAAAGACGATTAACCTTGAGTTGCTGATCGATACGTTTAATCATCACCTGCTCATTGACAGACTGGTCCTCACGCCCAATCAAATAACGATAGAAATCGACTGGCAGATAGTACATGGTCTTGACCTGCTGAAGAGGTGTAAAGACAAAGAGATTATCGACATAAAAAGTATGCTCAGGCAGTTGGAACTGGCTCGCTCGCAACAAATCTGTCCGGTAAATCAGCGAGTGCATCATGATATACTGGCCTTTTGAAAAATTTCCGACCTGATCCCAGCCAAAAATCTGCTGGACAGGCAAGACTGACTCATAACTCATACTCTTCTTGCGAGACTGACCTTCCTTTTCATAAACAAAATTAGTCACAAAGGCATCCACCTCTTGACCTTCACTCTCTAGTTCCTGCAAGGTTTCCAAAATTTTCAGATAGGCACGAGGATCAACCCAGTCATCACTATCAACCACTTTAAAATAGCGCCCAGAGGCCTCTGCCAAGCCACGATTGACAGCACCACCATGGCCCTTATTTCCCTGATAAATGGCTCTAACGATGCTAGGATACTTGCTGGCTAAACGCTCAGCGATTTCCTGAGTCTGGTCCTGAGACCCATCATTGATAATCAAAATCTCAACTTGCTCACCACCAATCACTAGCGACTCCACACAGTAATGAAGATAGGCTGCGGCATTATAGCTAGGAATGGCGATAGACAATAACTTCATAATCTACTCCTTTAGGGGACTGATTTTTTCTTATACTCAATGAAAATCAAAGAGCAAACTAGGAAACTAACCGCAGGTTGCTCAAAGCACTGCTTTGAGGTTGCAGATAGAACTGACGAAGTCAGCTCAAAACACTGTTTTGAGGTTGTGGATAGAACTGACGAAGTCAGTAACTATACGCACGGCAAGGCGACGTTGACGTGGTTTGAAGAGATTTTCGAAGAGTATTACTCTCTCTTGTCATTTCTTTCTATTCTACCATAAAGTCCAGCTTCTGAAGGATTTTTACTGGAATACAAGGGTTTCCGGTCTCTATTTCCTATCTTGGACATCAAAAAAGAAGGGATTCCCCTCCTTACGAATTTAACTCTGCTAAGTCATCTAGATACTGGTTGTTAATGACTGCCAAGATATAGGAATCTTCTTTCAAGAGGTCATTGGGACCAAACTGGACGTCCAGTGGTGAATTTTCCTGTTCACGAAATCCTAGGACATTGAGGTTGTATTTACCACGTAGATCCAGCTGGCTCAGGCTTTGACCTGCCCAAACACTCGGAATCTTCATCTCCACGATAGACACATTTTTATCCAGCTGAAAGACATCAACATTGTTATGAAAGAGAATGGTCTGCGCTAGAGACTGCCCCATTTCATACTCTGGTGAAATCACCGAGTCAGCACCGATTTTTTCTAGCACCTTCTTAGCTGTCTGGCTTTTGACCTTGGCAATAACCCTTGGTACACCCAAACTCTTACAATGCATCACTGCAAGCACACTCGATTCCAGATTTTCCCCTGTCGCCACCACAACCGTATCACAGGTATCAATTCCCGCAGTTCTGAGGAGTTCCTCATCTGTGATATCGCCAACAACTCCACGCGCCAAAACTGGCTCAAATTGATTGATGTGCTCAGCATGGTCATCAATGGCAATGATATTCATATCTTGCTTGGCGAGGGCCGTCAGGACACTACTCCCGAAAATCCCCAAGCCTAAAATTCCAATCGTACGATCTGACATCGTTCTTCCTTTCTTATCCAATACTAATATCTGCTTTCATATACTGAATCAAATCTTTCTTATCAGGCTGGTAATCCGCTAGACTAACCAGCAAGGTCAAGGGACCGATACGGCCGATAAACATGAGCACCATGACAATGCTGAGGGCTAGCTTGCCCAATTCTGGTGTCAGATTTGCCGTTACCCCAACTGTCGCAAGGGCTGAAATGGTCTCAAACATGAGATAGATAAATCTCGGTGTTCCTTCTGCCGTAATTCCCAGCAACATCAGACCCAACAAGAAGGTCATCAAAAAGATAATGAAGACACTAAAGGATTTTTGGACTGTTCGAGCCTCAATGGTTCTCTGCGCAACATTGGCATGAGGCAAGCCCAGCAATTCACTACGCGCAAAAACCAACAAGACAAAGAAAGTCGTAATCTTGAGCCCTCCAGCCGTCCCTCCAGGAGCCCCTCCGAGAAACATCTGTAGGATGTATATAAACAAGGTCACAGGCCGAGCTTGGGTGTAGTCAATAGAGGCAAAGCCAGCCGTTCTCATGCTGACGGTTTGGAAAAAGCTAACCAAAACTTTCTCTGGGACACTGAGATTGCCAATCGTTCCTGGGTTATGCCACTCTGTAAAGAGTGTGGATACTGTCCCAAACAGCAAAATCCCTGCAGTCAAGAAGAGGACCAACTTGGTGTGGAAACGTAGTCGACGTTTTTTCTTCTTGCCTAGCTGGGTGGCCAAGTCAAACCAGACCATAAAACCGAGACCACCCGTGATAATCAAACCAGCAATGACCAGATTGATTAAAGGATCCGTCTGATAATTCACTAAACTGCTACTGCCGAAATTATCAAAGCCAGCATTACAAAAGGCTGAAATAGCTAAGAAGATAGAGGTAAAAATGCCTCGTCCCCAGCCGAACTCAGGAATAAAACGGAAACTTAACAGAAAGGCACCCAAGCCCTCCACCAGAAAAGTCGTCAAAAAGATGGACCGTATAAAAGCCCTCAACGACCGAGTCTCCCCGTAACCGAAGCTCTCCTGAATGGTTTCACGACTGCGAAGACTAAGCTTCTGCTTCCCCTGAATATAAAAGACCCCGATAAAGGTCATGAGCCCCAAGCCACCAATCTGTATCAAGAGCATACAAATCAGCTGGCCCCAGACATTATAGGTCGTAGCCACCGGTTGCGTAAAGAGGCCGGTCACACAGACCATGGACACCGTCGTAAAGAGATGGTCAAAATAAGTGGCTTGAGAACCACTTACCTGAACAAAAGGCAAACTCAAAAGGAGAGAGCCTATAAAAATAACTCCAGCGAAGCTTAAAAAAATCCGACGAGCTGGCGAAAGTCCGCCAAAGACTCTTTCAAGTTTTTTCACAAATAATTTGAATAACATACATCCATTGTACCATAAAAAGTAGAAGAGGAGCTAGAACTGAAAGGCAATCTCAAGGCAGAGTTCCAAGGCCTTTTCGAAAGCTTCTGAACCCCATTCACGACTGTCGTACTGGTCCAAGTCTGCTAAGGAATCAGCTGTAAACAACAACTCTCCCCAGAGGACCCCACGCAATTGAGCTACTGCCGCAAGTGCAGAACACTCCATCTCCACAACAGCACAACCTTCTTCCTTGCGATAAGCCACCTTTTCAGCCGTTTCTCGGTAAAAACCGTCTGTCGTCCAGGTCATGACTTCTTCATAGGGAATCTCTCTGGCTTCCAAAACTCGCTCAATGGCAGCAATAGCCTCAGGCTGAATTTCCATATAACGAGAAGGGGCCACATAGTGGTAACTGGCACCCTCATCTCGTAAAGCCCGAACAGGGACTAGAAAGGCATTTTCTTCTATATCAGCCAGCACACCACAGGTACCGGTTGAAATAATCTGCTCCACACCATATCCAATCAACCAATCCATAAACTGGGCCGCTGGAGCGGAACCCACAGGAGCCTGAGCCAGACAAATTTCCTCACCTTTGTAGTTCACGACATAGACTGGATAGGTCTTGGTAGCAGAAACGAATTCGCCGACACAATCCGCCCCTACTTCCCTCGCATAGCGGTCAATCTCCTCACCCAAAAAAGCATAGACACACTTCTTGGGCAAGTGCAAATTCAACCCCTCGTGATTAGGCATGATAACCGCCTGAGGATTGTCGTCAAACTCTAAAATGGGAATCGCATGTTTCTGAATCATAACCCACCTCCTCTAATTTTGTACTATTGTATCAAAAGCGGACCGAATGTCAAGGAGGAAGCTGAGGAACCGAGGAGAAAAACATCCCACTTACGAGATGCTTTGAACTTGCTTAGTGAAACAGACTTGCCAAAATATAGAGCAAATAAATGTGGGTTGGGTAAAAAATGATGAAACTTACAAAAAAGAAACAACATCTGCTGTTTCTTTCTACTTCTATTTCACAGGTATCTCCTTAATCACACGCGCAGGATTGCCAGCTAGGACAACATTGTCTCCGAAAGATTTAGTGATCACAGCCCCAGCTCCTGCAACAACGTTATCTCCCAGTATCACTCCAGGAAGGACAATGACACCTCCTCCAGCCCAGAAATTGTCTCCAATGGTGATGGGCTTGCCATATTCCACACCTGAATTACGTTCATGCGGATCCAATGGATGGAGTGGAGTTAAAAACTGACAATTAGGACCAATCATGGCATTGTCACCGATACGAATCGGACAAACATCCAGCATGGCCAAGTTCCAATTGGAGTAGAAATTTTCCCCTAGATGGATATTGACTCCATAATCGACTACCAGTCGTGGATTGACATAGAGATTTTGCCCAGTTGACCCAAACCAAGTCTTGATAATCTCCGCTCCCTTCAAGGGGTCTTCTTCCTTGTTAAAGGCAGCCTGTTTTTGGCGAGAAGCCTGAGCCAAGGCTCTCAGTTCTGGGTCCGATGGACGGTAAAAATCTCCTGCAATCATTTTCTGGTATTCACTGGTCATCTTATCACCTCACACTTACTTTGACGCCATCATATCAAAAAGGCTTTGAAAGGTCAAGAATAAGCTGGTCTAGGACTTCTTTCCAGTCTCTCAAAACAACTTGCTTGACAAAAGCTTGACTTCATGGTTTAATATACCCCATAAGGGTATATTTGGAGGTGCCTATGTTTCACTTATTTACAAAAATTGACAGTATTTCTACCAGCGAGTTAGAAGCTAAACTCAAGGAACCAATTCAGCTACTGGATGTTCGAACGCCGATGGAATTTCGTAGAGGTCATATCAAAAATGCCAAAAATGTTCCTCTGACCGAAATTGGTTCCTACACACCAACAACAAAAGAAACACTCTATGTCATTTGTCATTCTGGTGTGCGTAGTAAGATGGCTGCTAAAAAGCTAAAGAAAAAAGGCTACGATGTCATCAATGTCCGAGGTGGTATGAGCGCTTGGACAGGAAAAATCATCTAGAAGCATAAAGGAGAAAATCAATGAAAATTATCATTGTCGGAGGAGTTGCAGGCGGAATGTCAGCAGCAACCCGTCTCAGACGTCTCATGGAAGACGCTGAAATCACTATTTTTGAGAAAGGTCCCTTTGTTTCCTTTGCAAACTGCGGACTTCCTTACTATGTTTCAGGAGAAATTGCAAACCGTGATAGTTTATTGGTCCAAACTCCTGAAAGTCTCAAAGCACGTTTTAATCTAGATGTGCGACCATTTCAAGAGGTCATCAGTATTTCCCCAGCAGAACACACTGTGACGGTGCGACACGATGGACAGGAATTCATAGAAAGCTACGACAAGCTGATCCTCTCCCCAGGAGCTAAACCATTTGTTCCTACCATTGAAGGCTTGGCAGAAGCTAAGAATGCCTACACGCTCCGCAACGTTCCCGATCTCGATGAAATTATGGCAGCCTTGGACAATCATCCAAAAGAAGCTGTCGTTATCGGTGCAGGCTTTATCGGACTTGAAATGGCTGAAAACCTAGCGAAACGTGGATTGCAAGTTACTATCGTGGAGAAAGCACCCCATGTCTTGCCGCCATTAGATCAGGAAATGGCAGCCTTTGTCCAAGCAGAATTGGTCAAAAATAGCGTTCGCGTCATCACTTCTCAGTCTGCGGTTCGATTTGAAGACCAAGGAAATATCATCGTTCTAGAAAATGGTCAAAAGATTGCTTCTGACCTCACCATTCTTTCTGTCGGTGTTGAACCTGAAAACGGACTGGCCAAAGTTGCGGGGATTGAACTGGGACTTCGTGGTGGAATCCTGGTCGATGAACATTATGAAACCAGTCAAAAAGATATTTTTGCAGTTGGGGATGCCATCGTCGTCAAGCAAGAGATTACAGGCCAAGATGCTCTCATCTCTCTCGCTTCTCCTGCCAATCGTCAGGGACGCCAAGTGGCAGACGTCATCGCAGGACTAGAACGTACAAACAAGGGAAGTATCGGCACTGCTATCGTTCGTGCCTTTGATATGACAGCTGCTTCGACTGGTCTCAGCGAGCGTATCCTTAGCATGAATCAACTTCCTTACAAGGCACTTCATGTCAGTGGGAAAGACCACGCTGGTTATTATCCAGGCGCTACTGATATGACCTTAAAGCTCCTCTTTGACCCGACCACTGGAAAAATCTACGGTGCCCAAGGAGTTGGGAAGAAAGGTGTTGACAAGCGAATCGATATCCTAGCAACTGCTATTAAGGGAAATCTCACCGTCTTTGACTTACCAGAATTGGAGTTTACCTATGCGCCACCATTTGGCTCGGCCAAGGATCCCGTCAATATGCTGGGCTACGCAGCCTTGAACCTTATCGAAGGTCTCAGCGACAATGTTCAATGGTACCAGCTCGAAGACGAACTGGCTAAAGGTAAGAAATTTCTAGATGTACGGACAAGTGGTGAATTCCAAAGTGGTAGACTCAAAGTCGACACCATCCACATTCCCCTAAACGAACTACGGGAACGCTTGGATGAACTGGACAAGAACCAAGCCTACATCGTTAGCTGCCACAGTGGTTTGCGCAGCTATATCGCAGAGCGTATCCTCAAACAAGCAGGATTTACCGTCCAAAACCTTGACGGCGCTTATTCACTATACAAAATGGCTAAGCCAGAAGGAGTAGAATATGGAAACTAATATCAGCATGGCTGACTTTTATAAAAAATATCAAAATGAAAATCTAGAGCTTATCGATGTCCGTGAAGTACATGAATTCCAAGCAGGACATGCACCAGGTGCCAAAAATCTTCCATTAAGTACCTTGGAACAAGGATACAAAGAACTCAAACCTGACCATGCATATCATGTCATCTGTCAAGGAGGAGTCCGATCTGCATCTGCCTGCAAATTTCTCAGTTCCCAAGGCCTCACCGTTACCAACGTAGAAGGTGGCATGAATGCTTGGCCTGGTCAAGTAGAATAATCAAGAGGAACTGAGCAAAAACTCAATTTCAGGAGAAAATGAAGTAAATCTCCCCACAATAAAACGCATACTATCAAGGTTTTCAACACCTGATAGTATGCGTTCTTTTATTTTAAAGACTGTTTCCAGCCTCTCTTGATTCACATTAAACTATTCTAATAGCAGAGATCTTTGCAACTCTCATCTCTTTATTTCCGTTTAATCAAGTATCGGATAGCCTTTTCTAGGCGTTCCTTTTGAGCTTCAGGATCATCTAGCGGCTGATTGATACATTCAGTAAGGTTTTCGGTAATTATCATCTCAATCACGCGCTCCACACTAGATTTCACGGCTGTCAGTTGCGTCACAATATCAGCACAGTCACGATCTTCTTCAATCATCTTTTGAATCCCACGCAACTGACCCTCTGAACGTTTCAAACGAGTAATATACTTTGAGTTTGTCATTTCTTTTTCCTTGCTCGATTTTTCTTCATTATATCTCTAATAAGCTCCTTTGTCAAAATTCTCGCCCATCCGTCTCACGCAGTTCTGTTACCACAGGCTTTTCAAAAGGCAAACTAGCCATGCTGATAACTTGATAGAAATTCCTAGTTTTATCTATCTAAGCGAACACGAGTCACTATTCCATCTGGGTCTGTGATTTCCAGCTGGCTAGATGTCAGCCACTTGATTAGTGCCTCAACTTCTTGTGCTCGCTGCGCAATCGTTAATAGTTCTTCTTTACTTGCAACTTCAATAACATAATAGGCTAAGCCTGGCAAGCCTTGCTTACGCGGAGCTAGGCCTTTTCCTCCCCATTCGTTGACAGCCAAATGATGATGGTAGTCTCCAGCTGCAATCCAACTAGCACTAGGTACACTGAATTTATCCTCTAGCCCTAACACCTTTTGATAAAACTGGCTGGACTTTCGACTATCCTTGACAGAAAGATGAATATGCCCCATTCTCGTACCCTCGGCTAAAGTAAAGGGCTCTACTCTTTCCCCCAACTCATAGATATCCTGTGCAGCAAGAGCCTCCGTCACTCCGATAATGCGTCCATCTTCTCGAATATCCCATGTGGAAATTGGCTTATCTCGATAGAGTTCAATACCATTCCCCTCCAAGTCCTCCAAGTAAAGGGCCTCACTGTAACCATGATCTGCACCGCCGACAAGAGGAATCTGTAAGTCTGTCAGGTGTTTCAAAACATCAGCCAAAGCCTTACGTGTCGGCAAGAGAATGGCCAGATGGTAAAG
This sequence comes from Streptococcus mitis, assembly GCA_001560895.1. Classification (NCBI taxonomy): domain Bacteria; kingdom Bacillati; phylum Bacillota; class Bacilli; order Lactobacillales; family Streptococcaceae; genus Streptococcus; species Streptococcus mitis. The sequence goes on along the minus strand of CP014326.1, from coordinate 113,388 downwards.
GCCATAATGTTCCCTTACTTGTCCACTCTCTTGTGCTTGAATCAGGTGTACCAAGGCCTTTCCATCAAGTCCTAGAATCGTCTCTGTCTCAGTCTGAGATAAGATTTCTAAACCAATGATTTGCTGATAAAAGGCTGTTTGACTTGCCAAATCCTTTACATTTAAAACTACCTCTGCTAAATAAATGTGGCTCTTGTATTCATAGGTCATAAATAGTCCTCTTTTTCAGTTGTAATCATTTTTATTACAACTATTATATAATTTCCATCAAGAAAGTCAAGCCAGACAACTCAAAAATAAGGCCATTTCAGGATAAGATAAAGTAAATATTTCCATAATAAAACGCATATTATCAAACTTTTCAGCACCTGACAATATGCGTTATTTTAATTTTAAAGACTTTTTGACCAGCTTTTTTTACTTCACAACAAGCTCATAACGTGTCTTGCTTGTAAAGGTTTGACCAGCTTTGAGAATCACTTGGTCTTTGAGGTCACTGTGAATGGCATCTGGTAAAGCTTGCGATTCAAGAGCAATCCCATTGTGCTGTAACATTGGCTGGCCTCCTATGATAACACTTTCATCCACAAAGTTTGCTGTGTAGACCACAAAGCAAGGAGCCTCTGTCTTGAAAAGCAGGAAGCGACCTGAGTTTTGGTCATAAAGAAATCCAGCATTGTCATGACCTGCAGGAAGGGCAAATGGATGATCCAAACCAGATACCAGTTGGATTTGCTCATCTTCTTCTGCAAAGATGTCTTTCAACAAGGCACCATTGTAGATGTGTTTTACTACGTCACGATTGGCATCTGGAGTTTTGGACGGAACACCGTCGGGAGCGATTGGATAAATGCCTTCTGTGTTTAGTTGGAAGACATGGCGGTCAATCGTCTGCGTGAAATCACCAGACAAGTTGAAATAGCTGTGGTTGGTTGGATTGACCAGCGTATCTTGATCGGTCGTTACCTTGTAGCTGATTTCATAGGCACCAGTTTCTTCCAAGTGATAACTGATCCAAATCTTGAGATTTCCAGGGAACCCTCCTGTCCCATCTGTACGCTCTGTGTAGAGAGTCAAGCCATGGTCGCTCACTTCAACTAGTTCAAACAAGCTAGAATCCCAACCAGTTGAACCACTGTGGTTACAGTTGCTAGCATTGTTGACTTCAAGGTCATAGGTCTTACCATCGATCTCAAAGGTCGCACCTGCGATACGTCCTGCTACAGGACCTACACTCGCTCCATGCTTGGGACTATTGCCTACATAGCTATCAAAATCATCAAATCCCAAGATAACGTTGGCAAAATTTCCAGCCTTGTCAGGTGTGACATAGCGCAAGATGGTCGCACCATAAGTCATGACCTCTAGCTGATAACCTGCCTCAGTCTCAAAGCGATAGGCCAAGACATCCTTACCCTCAACATTTCCAAATACACGCTCTGTGTATGCTTTCATTCTGTTCTCCTTTTACTATTTCTCTCAAGCAAACAAACCATAGAAAGCCGACTGACAATCTATGGTTTATCTGATAATTTACAAATCCTCTTGTCAAGAATTCATAAACACTGTCTTACTTTTGATATTCGTGAATGATAACACCTTGTACCACACGGTTTACGGTACCTGTAGGAGACGGTGTATCAGGTTTATTTTCTACCTTGAGTGAAGTTAATAGGGCAAAGAGTTGGGCATAAACGATGTATGGGAAGACACGGTAAATATCATTCAAGACACCGCCACAACCAAGGGCAACTTCTTTGACATTTTCAAGACCAAAAGCTTGATCACTCAAAAGCACAACACGACGAGCAATCTGATCACCCGCAACTTCACGAACCAAGTCCAAGTCGTACTTGCGAGTGTAGTCTGTTGTTGTACCAAAGACCAAAACAACTGTATCTTCGTTGATAAGAGATTTTGGACCGTGACGGAAGCCGACTGGGCTTTCATACATAGTCGCAACTTGACCAGCAGTTAGTTCCAAAATCTTGAGCTGAGCTTCATGAGCAAGTCCAAAGAAAGGACCAGCGCCTAGATAGATGACACGGTTAAAGTCTAAATCAACAAGCTCTTTGACATCTTCTGCCTTGTCTAGAATTTTACGGGCAAGACTAGATACAACTTCAAAACGTTCAGCTTTAACAGCAAATTCTGTAGGATCAAAGACCAAGAGAGCTGTTAACATCATAGACGTAAAGCTAGAAGTCATGGCAAAGCCAGCATCATTAGAAGCAGCTGGTTGCAAAAGCAAGAGATTACGGTCATCTCCATGAGCTTGAAGAGCCAATTTACCATCTGCCGCACACGTAATCGTCACTTGATAAAGCTCATCCACCAAGGCTTTTGCCAAATCAACAGTCGCCACACTTTCAGGCGAGTTCCCACTACGAGCAAAAGATACAAGGACAGTCGCCACATCTTTTTTCAAGTAAGTTTCTGGATTGGCAACGATATCTGTTGTCGCAATAGCATTGAAATTCCATTTGCGTTCGTCATAAACTTCCTTAAAGTAAGGTGCCAAGGTATCTCCCACATAAGCAGAAGTCCCAGCACCTGTCAAGATAACCTTGATATAGTCATGTTTATCAGCAATCCCTTGTAGGAAGGCTACAATTTCTTCACGTTTTGCTTGATAAGATTCAAAAGCTTCTTTCCATACATCAGGTTGTTGGTAGATTTCACGTGTAGTGATTTCTGCACCCAATTCGAGTAAGTCTTCTTTTGTATAATGTAGCATTGAGTTCCTCTTTTTCTATTAAAGATGGGAATGGGAGTAAGCCCCATTCCCATGTATATTCTATATAAAATGTTCTAACGATTTTCACGTTGTCACATCTTATTCATCTTCGTCATCATCGAAGCCCGCTAACAGGTCATTGACTTTCACGATGCTTTCTGCAGCACGGCTCTTATAGTCCGCATCTGCGCCTGTAAGACTCGCATTGATAAATTCAATCACCATTGGAAGATTCATCCCTGCGTAAAGGTCAATATCACGACCTTCCATAATCAAACGACTTACCACGTTACATGGTGTTCCACCGAGAAGATCCGCAAAGACTAGGAAATCATCCAATCCTTCAATAGCAGCTTCAAATTTTGCAGTAAATTCTTCTGGGCCATCTTCTGGAAGAAGAGCCACTGCATGAATATTGTCTTGTGGACCCATGATCATTTCTGTGCTACCTTTAAGCTCTTCACAGAAACGACCATGACTCACCAAAATTAATGATTTAGCCATAAATTATGCGCCCATTCCAAGTACAAATTTACCAAAGGCAGATAGAGCCAAGGCAAGTGCGATAATAATACCGATAGCTTTAGTAGAGTTCATACCTTTCTTACCAAGCAACCAGAAGATAAAGGCAGTAAAGATTGCTGGAAGCAAGCGTGGGAAGATTGAGTTCAAGATGTCTTGGAAGTCAATCATTTTCTCACCGATTGCCCATTTGTAAGAAATTTCAAAGTTGATCATTGTTGCTACAAGAGCACCCATCATGAAGACACCAAGTACAGATGCAGCGTCAATCAAAGCTGTCAAAGTACTTTGCATGTTGTTGATAAGGTTAACCCCTTCTTTGTAGGCAAATTCCAACTGTTTCCAACGGAAGATGTCATACGCTACTGCAACTGCGATCCAAAGGAAGATACCCCATGGTTGGCCAGCGATAGCCATAGTTGCTGCGATTGACCCCATGATAGCAGGTACAAGGGAACCAAAGATTGTATCTCCAAGAGGAGCGAATGGTCCCATCAAACCTGTCTTGATACCGTTAACGGCATCTTTTGAACCTACACCATCTTTTTCTTCCATGGCAAGGTCAAAACCAGCGATAATGGTATGGAAGAATGGTGAAGTATTGAAGAATTGAGTATGAACTTTCATCATTTCTTTCAATTCAGGAGTTCCATCCCCATACATTTTACGCAATTGAGGCAAAATCATGTAAAGGTAACCAGAAGCTTGCATACGTTCGTAGTTCCAACCTAATTGGAAAGTAAACAAGCTACGTTTGTTGATTTGATTAAAATCTTCTTTTGTAAGTTTGTAATTAGAATTCGTCATCTTCGATTTCCCCACTTTCTGATGGTGTAGAAGGTGCTGCTACAGCTACTTTTTGGCTATTTTTGAAGTGAAGCACTGCAAGGAAGATACCTACGATAGAGATACCGATCATAGACAAACCTTTGAAGTTGTTCACGAAACCAATTTTTTCAGCAACATCTTTCGGTAGAGTACCTACGATACCAGCAACAGCGCCACCAAGACCTGTTACATATGAGTAAAGAACAGTCAACATAGCTGTCAAACCAAATCCCATTGCAAGATAGTGAAGGTTACGTTTAACTGGAAGGTAACGAAGCAAGATTGCAAATCCAAGACCTGGAAGCATACGACCTGCAAGTGTCAAACCATCCGCAACCCATTTGTAGGCTTCAACTAAGTCTACTACTGATTGTACAAAGGCACCACCAAAGGCAAGCGCGAAGAAGACTGGAAGGGCACGAGATAAAGCCCAAGGAATCGCACCAAGTAGGTAGTTGCGTTCGATACCTTTATAGTCAAAGCGTTCGATTGCAGCATCCACACGGTGAGCGAAGAAAGTAGTTGTCATACGTCCAAGAACGTCGAAGTAAGTCAAGAGAGCTGCTACTGGCACAGCGATTGTTGTAATCGCAAGTGCTGTATCAATTCCTTGTGAAACAGAGAAGGCTGTCGCAAGAACCGCACCAGAAGTTGCGTCGATACGAGAAGCACCACCGAAGGTACCAACCCCAAGAACGAACAATTGCAAGTTACCACCGATAAGCAGACCAGTAGTCACATCTCCCATAATTAAACCAGTAATGAAACCAGCAAATACAGGGGAACCTGCAGATGAAACGATCGTCAACTCATCACAGATTTGATAAGCTGAGTACAAAGTGAGAAGTAAAATTTGCCACCATTGTATCATAACAATGACCTCCTAAAAATTTTTTCCTATTTTAATAAGCTCAAAAAGTCTGAAATTGGATCATTTGGAACCATTTGAGCAGTAAGTTTAACACCTTTTTCTGCCAATTTGTGGAAATCTTCCACATCCTTATCCACTACGTTGATAGAACGTGTGATAGCGCGAGTTTCTGGTGTTTGAGACATATTCCCAACATTAAGGGTTTCAAGTGGTACACCTGCTTCTACCAAACCAAGGAAACGGTCTGGTTTACGAGCCACGATAAAGAGACGTTGGCTATCGTATTTACCAGCAAGAATATTGGCTGCCGCTTTCTCAATTGGCAAAATACTCAATTTTACACCTGGTGGTGTCGCAAGTTTCAAACCACTCTTTTCAACGTCGTTGTTGACAACTTCGTCATCTACAACCATAATACGTGAAACATTTAGTTTCCCAGCCCAAAGATTGGCTACTTGTCCGTGGATCAAACGTCCATCGATACGGCATCCTACAATTGTCATAAATTTTCCCCCTTTATATGTTTTAGTGTAGGTTTACGAGTTAAATGAATCTCTTCTTTATATTCACCTTCTGTTTCAAAGATAATGATGCGGTTGGCACCTTCCTTGAGATAGCTATGCGGAATATAAAGCGAGAGTGTTGGGCCGACATTCCAAAAACGTCCTAGATTTTGCCCATTGACAAAGGCAACTCCCTTACCAAACTCAGACAAGTCTAGGTAAGTATCTTTCGGCTCCTCGACTGTAAAGTCATAAGCGTAAAAGGCTGGTTGTCCTTCTGTCCATCCTTTTGAAAAATCAATTTTCTCAGGATTATCTAGTGGGAGTGGATAGTGTTTCCAGTTTAGTAAGAAATGCAAATCCTTACAAACCCCTGTCCGAATTCCCTTACGTTGCGTATCCGCTAAGAACTTGTGACCATAGTTGACACGCCCCATATTTTCTATCAAGATATCCAATCTAGACAGCGCTTTCTTTTCTCCTTGATAGAAAATATCTTCCCCAATTTCTGTCTGATATTGGGTTTCAACCCACTGACCATCGACATAAAGCTGGGCTCTATCTCGACCATCAATGATACGAAGTCTTTCTTCTTCTGCATCCCAGTTTGTTTCTGTTCGATAGAGTAAGTAGCCATAACTTTGTCCCAACTCCTCCATCTTTTTAGGATAGAGACTTTCTACTGGACTAGACAAGCTATCTAAGGTTTCAAACAAGGAAACTTTTTCAACCAGTGGAATAGCATCCAACTCCATACTCTCTTTGTAGAGTGGTTCCAACTGCGGATACTCTGGGAAATGTGTTGCCATCATCTTCTTAACTGCCAGATATTTGGCAGTTGGATTTCCTTCTTCATCAAGAAGAGCGTCGTAGTCATACGATGTAACTTGTGGCAAGTCCAAAGTTCCTCGAGCTGAGCAACCATTCATGAAGCCAAAGTTTGTACCACCATGGAACATGTACAGATTGATGGAGCCTTGTTCCAAAACCTCTCGAACTGCATCTGCCAATTCTTTTGGATCCCGTGTGATAATCGGTTCTTTCCAACGGTTGAACCAACCATCCCAGAACTCCATACACATGAGTGGCCATTTCTTGCCATGCTCATCAAAGAATTCCTGCATCTGTGAAAAGTTGTAAGGTGCCTTAGAACCAAAGTTCCCTGTTACAAAGAGATCATCTTCGATTAAGGTTCCAGCTTTCAGAGTTGCTCTCCATGGACCGTCTGATGTAAAGAGGGGACAGGTTACGCCACGCTCTTCCATCAAGTGTCGAATCGCTCTCAGGTAAGCCTTATCTTCTCCGTAAGAACCATACTCATTTTCAACCTGCATCATAAGGATATTGCCACCCTTGTCCAACAAATGTGGGACCAGTCGTGACAAGAGCTGGTCATAGTAGCGACCGACAGCTTCAATATAGGCTGGGTCTGATGAACGAATCCTCATATCTTTGGTTAAGAGCCAAGCCGGTAAACCACCAAATTCCCACTCCGCACAGATAAATGGTGACGGACGTACAATAGCATAGAGGCCTAAATCTTGTGCTATTTGGAGAAATCTCTCCAAATCCAGAGCTCCTTCAAAGTTAAACTCACCCTCACGGGGTTCGTGTAGATTCCAAGCAACGTAAGTCTCTACCGTGTTAAAACCAAGAGCCTTCAAGTTGTAGAGCGAATGAGACCAATCTTCTGGCGGAATCCTAAAATAATGAATGGCGCCGGACAGAATCTTGAACGGTTTTCCATCTAAATAGAAATCGTCCCTAATCTCAAATCGTGTCATATTATTACCTTCTGACAATTAAAGTTCACGCTTTCATTTGTTGATATAGTAAATATATCTCAATATCCTGCATTTGTCAATAGGTTTTCACAATTTTTTTCATTTTTTACCAACTTTTACACAAAAAAATTATAAAGATATAGATTTTACAGACATAGAGCTTCAAATAGCTAGCATGTATAAAAATGTATAAAATCTCCTTTTTTATATGTAAATTAACCTTATAGTCTATTATTCTAATTTTTTTATTCAAAAGACTACTATTCTTTCCGTTTTTATGGTAAAATCTTTAACGGAGAAGGAAAATCGAGGTGAAATTATGGCAATTCCAAAATATCAATATATAAAAGATGAATTAAAGAACAAAATCATCTCTGGGCAATTTGCAAGTGGAGATAAATTTTACACTGAAGCTGAATTGATTGCAATGTATGATGTTAGTTCTATCACAGTTGTCCGTGCCTTAAACGACCTTGCCAAAGATGGTTATATTGTCCGCCAACAAGGAAAGGGTACATTCGTTTCACGCGCACGCAAACACAAACTCGTAGAGTTTTCAGATGTAGAAGTTTTTGAAACTAAAGATGATAAGGTGACCGTCCTTTCTATTGAACGCGGAAATAAACTAAACTACTTGGAAAAACTTGGATTACGTGGTGATCAGTTCTACTACAAGATTGAACGTGTCCGCGAAACAAATGGTGTCGCATACATCTACCACACATCATATATCCCAGAACAATACATCAACGCAAATTATCCAAATCTTGAATATTATAGTTCTATCTATAACCGTTTCAAATCAGATTACCACATTCACATGAATGATGAACATTTTGAAGAAATCAATGAAATAGCATTTCCAACTCCAGAACATGCGGCTTCGGTCCTCGGAGTCGATGAGCAATTCCCAACCGTTTTACAAACCAAGACTACTAAGCTAGAGTCTACTGGTCAAGTTCTCGCTTACAGCGAAACTTATAAACGAGCGGATTATTACAAAATCAAATTCATTTCATGTGACCGTGATCACTAAGAATAAAGCCTAAGCCTAATCGCTTGGGCTTTTTTCTATACATATTATACCACAATAATAAGAAAGCGCTTACTTTTTGTATGACCTTCTATATTTTGTAGAATATTTTATAGAAATAGGATTGAATTACACTACATATGCATATGTTAATAAATAGAATTCTTTATTTAATTTTTATTAGTTTTTATACTTATTATAGTTTTCCATCGTCTCCTCTTGACTCTTGTTAATATAAGAAATAAAATAAGGGTGTTGTTTTATGTAAACGCTATCAATATAAAATACAATCAGGAGGTTTTGCAATGAAACAAGAAAAACAACAACGTTTTTCCATTCGTAAATACGCTGTAGGAGCAGCTTCTGTTCTAATTGGATTTGCCTTCCAAGCACAGGCTGTTGCAGCCGATGGAGTTACTCCTACTACAGAAAGCCAATCGACCATCCATACGGTTTCCGATTCCCCTCAAGCATCTGAAAATCTGACTACTGAGGAAACACCTAAAGCAGAGCTTCAACCAGAAACTCCAAAAACTGTAGAAACAGAAACTCCAGCTACTGATAAGGTAGCTAATCTTCCAAAAACAGAGGAAAAAACACAAGAGGAAGTTAGTCCAACTCCTAGTGATAAAGAAGAAGTGGTAACTCCAACTTCTGTTGAAAAAGAAGCTGCCGATAAAAAGGCAGAAGAAGCTAGCCCTAAAAAGGAAGAGCAGAAAGAGGCTAATTCTAAAGAGTCGGATACAGACAAGACTGATAAGTCAGAAGCTGACAAAGATAAACCAGCTAAAAAAGATGAAACGAAAGCAGAAGCTGATAAACCAGCAACAGAGGCAGGAAAGGAACGCGCTGCAACTCAAAATGAAAAATTAGCTAAACGAAAAATCGTTTCAATTGATGCCGGACGTAAATATTTCTCACCTGAGCAGCTCAAAGAAATTATCGACAAAGCTAAAGAATATGGTTACACAGATCTTCATCTCTTGGTAGGTAACGATGGCCTCCGTTTCATGTTGGATGATATGTCTATGAAAGTGGGCGATAAAACCTACTCTAGTGATGATGTCAAACGCGCCATTGAAAATGGAACAAATGCTTATTACAATGATCCAAATGGTAACCATCTCACTGAAAGTCAGATGACAGATTTGATTAATTATGCCAAAGATAAAGGAATTGGAGTAATTCCAACTGTCAATAGTCCTGGACATATGGATGCTATGCTCCATGCTATGAAAGAACTTGGCATTGAGAATCCTAACTTTGATTATTTTGGTAAAAAATCGGAACGAACTGTTGACTTAAATAATAAACAAGCAGTCGATTTCACAAAAACTCTGATTGACAAATACGCTCACTACTTCTCTAACAAATCTGAAATTTTCAATATTGGACTAGATGAATATGCCAATGATGCGACAGATGCTAAAGGTTGGAGTGTGCTTCAAGCTGATAAATATTATCCAAATGAAGGTTACCCTGAAAAAGGATATGAAAAATTCATCTCTTACGCTAATGACCTCGCTCGTATTGTAAAATCTCACGGTCTCAAACCAATGGCCTTTAACGACGGTATCTACTACAATAGCGACACAAGCTTTGGTAGTTTTGACAAAGATATCATCGTTTCTATGTGGACTGGTGGTTGGGGTGGCTACGATGTTGCTTCTTCTAAACTACTAGCTGAAAAGGGCCACCAAATCCTTAATACCAACGATGCTTGGTACTACGTCCTCGGACGAAATGCTGACAGCCAAGGTTGGTACAATCTCGATCAGGGGCTCAATGGTATTAAAAATACACCAATCACTTCTGTTCCAAAAACAGAAGGAGCTGATGTTCCATTCATCGGTGGTATGGTAGCCGCTTGGGCTGATACACCATCTGCACGTTATTCCCCATCTCGCCTCTTCAAACTCATGCGTCATTTTGCAAATGCCAACGCTGAATACTTCGCAGCAGACTACCAGTCTGCTGAACAAGCACTGAAAGAAATTCCAGCAGACCTCAAGCGCTACACAACAGAAAGCGTTAATGCTGTCAAAGAAGCTGAAAAAGCAATCCGTTCCCTCGATAGCAACCTAAGCCGTGCTCAACAAGACACGATTGATCAAGCAATCGCAAAACTTCAAGAAGCTATTAGTCAGCTAATCTTCACCCCAGAAGCTCAAAAAGAAGAAGATGCTAAACGCGAACTTGAAAAACTTAATAAGAATAAAGTCATTTCCATCGATGCAGGTCGCAAATACTTCTCTCTAGATCAACTCAAACGTATCGTAGATAAGGCTAGCGAACTCGGCTACTCTGATGCCCATCTCCTTCTAGGAAATGATGGTCTTCGTTTCCTACTCGATGATATGACCATTACTGCCAACGGAAAAACCTATGCTAGTGATGACGTTAAAAAAGCTATTATCGAAGGAACGAAAGCTTACTACGACGATCCAAACGGTACTGCGTTGACACAGGCAGAAGTGACAGAGCTTGTTCAATACGCTAAGGAAAAAGGTATTGGTCTGATTCCAGCTATCAATAGTCCTGGACATATGGATGCCATGCTGGTTGCCATGGAAAAACTCGGCATCAAGAATCCTCAAGCCAACTTTGATAAAGTTTCAAAAACAACCATGGACCTTGAAAATCAAGAAGCCCTTAACTTTACCAAAGCGCTTATCGGTAAGTACATGGATTACTTTGCTGATAAATCAAAGATTTTCAACTATGGTACCGATGAATATGCCAATGATGCGACAAATGCCCAAGGTTGGTACTACCTCAAATGGTATGGACTCTATAACAAGTTCGCAGATTATTCTAACAGCCTAGCTGCTATGGCCAAGGAAAGAGGGCTTCAACCAATGGCCTTCAACGATGGCTTCTACTATGAGGATAAGGACGATGTTCAGTTTGACAAAGATGTCTTGATTTCTTACTGGTCTAAAGGATGGTGGGGCTACAATCTTGCATCACCTCAATACCTCGCAAGCAAGGGCTATAAGTTCTTGAATACAAATGGGGATTGGTACTATGTTTTAGGCAATCACAAACCAGACGAAGCTTATCCTCTTTCAAAAGCAATTGAAAATTCTGGAAAAGTTCCATTCAATCAACTTGCTTCTACCAAATATCCTGAAGTAGACCTTCCAACAGTCGGAAGTATGCTTGCTATCTGGGCAGATAAACCAAGCGCTGAATACAAGGAAGAAGAAATCTTTAAACTCATGACTGCCTTTGCAGACCACAACAAAGACTACTTCCGCGCTAATTATAATACGCTCCGTGAATTATTAGCTAAAATTCCTACAAACTTAGACGGATATAGCGCAGAAAGCCTAGCAGCCCTCAAGGCAGCAAAAGATGGACTCAACCTTAACCTCAACCGCAGCAAACAAGCTGAACTAGACGCACTAGTAGATAAACTAAAGACTGCCCTTAAAGGTCTGAAACCAGCTGCCACTCACTTAGGAAGCCTAGATGAAAATGAACTGGCTGCTAACGTTGAAAACCGACCAGAACTTCTTGTGAAGACAGAAGAAATCCCGTTTGAAGTTATCAAGAAAGACAATCCAAATCTCCCAGCTGGACAAGAAAAAGTTGTCAAAGCTGGAGTTCTAGGTGAACGTACTTCTTACATCTCTGTTCTTACAGAAAATGGGAAATCAACAGAAACCGTTCTTGATAGCCAGGTAACCAAAGAAGCTGTGAACCAAGTTGTTGAAGTTGGTGCTCCTGTAACTCACAAGGGTGATGAAAGTGGTCTTGCAGCAACTAGTGATGCAAAACCTAGACTAGATGTCCAAGAGGAAGAAATTCCATTCACCACCATCACTCGTGAAACCAATCAATTGCCTAAAGGACAATCTCGTGTCTTAACAGAAGGTGTAAACGGTCGTATAAGTCACTTCTATTCTGTAACTACGGCTGCAGACGGAACTGAAGTTAGAACATTGGTTACCAGTGTCGTAGCGCAGGAAGCTGTTACACAAGTAGTCGAAGTCGGAACTCTGGTAACACATGTAGGCGATGAAAACGGACAAGCCGCTGTCAAAGAAGAAAAACCAGCACAAGAAATCCCAAGTGTGCCAACTCCTGCGGTAGAAGAAAAATCAGTACTAGAGATTCCAGGCGAATCGGCTCCAACAACTGTTCCTGCTGAGGAAAACAAAGCTCTTCCTCAAGGTCCAGCTCCTGTAGCCACAGAGAAAAAACTTCCTGAAACAGGAAGTCACCATTCTGCAGGACTAGTAGTCGCAGGACTCATGACCACACTAGCAGCCTACGGACTCACTAAAAGAAAAGAAGACTAAGTCTTTTGGATAAAAAATAAACAGCGAGATTATGAACCTCGCTGTTTATTTTTTAATTAATCACCAAGTCCAAGACGTCCAAAGATATCATCCACTCGTTTGGTGTAGTAAAGAGGGTTAAAAATTTCGTCGATTTCCTCTTGTGTGAGACGTGATGTTACTTCTGGATCTGCCTCAAGAAGTGGTTTAAAGTCTACTTGATTGTCCCAAGAGTAAGCTGTTTTTGGTTGTACCAAGTCATAGGCTTGCTCACGGGTCATCCCTTTTTCAATCAAGGTCAACATAGCGCGTTGGCTGAAGATAAGACCAAAAGTCGAGTTCATGTTGCGGATCATGTTTTCTGGGAAGACAGTCAAGTTCTTAACAATATTTCCAAAACGGTTGAGCATGTAGTCAATCAAAATGGTTGTATCTGGTGTGATGATACGCTCAGCTGATGAGTGCGAAATATCGCGTTCATGCCAGAGAGCGACATTCTCATAGGCCGTAATCATGTGACCACGGATAACACGCGCAAGACCTGTCATGTTTTCAGAACCGATAGGGTTGCGTTTGTGAGGCATTGCTGAAGACCCTTTTTGCCCTTTAGCAAAGAATTCTTCCACTTCGCGTTGTTCTGATTTTTGCAAACCACGAATCTCAGTCGCCATACGTTCTATTGAAGTCGCGATGCTAGCAAGAACTGCAAAGTACTCAGCATGAAGGTCACGAGGAAGGACCTGTGTAGAGATTTCTTGAGCACGAATACCCAATTTGTCGCAGACATATTTTTCAACGAATGGTGGGATGTTGGCAAAGTTTCCAACCGCACCAGAAATCTTACCAGCTTCCACACCAGCAGCCGCATGCTCGAAACGCTCGATGTTGCGCTTCATTTCGCTATACCAAGTCGCCAATTTCAGACCAAAGGTTGTAGGTTCAGCGTGCACACCGTGGGTACGACCCATCATGATGGTAAACTTGTGCTCCTTAGCCTTATCAGCGATGATGTTGGTAAAGTTTTCAAGGTCACGACGGATGATGTCGTTGGCCTGCTTGTAGAGGTAGCCGTAGGCAGTATCCACCACGTCGGTAGAAGTCAACCCATAGTGGACCCACTTGCGCTCTTCACCAAGCGTCTCAGAAACCGCACGTGTGAAGGCAACCACATCGTGACGCGTCTCCTGCTCAATCTCCAAAATACGGTCGATGTCAAAGTCCGCCTTCTCGCGAATCAAAGCCACATCTTCCTTAGGGATTTCCCCCAACTCAGCCCATGCCTCGTCAGCCAAGATTTCCACCTCAAGCCAAGCACGGTATTTATTTTCTTCACTCCAAATGTTCGCCATCTCAGGGCGAGAGTAACGGTTGATCATGTTGTTAATTTTTCCTTTCTTTTTCTACTTCACGATGTGAAAACAAAGCATAGAACATTGATTAGCCAAATTATTCAAATTCTTCTTTCCCAATCCATACAGACGGGTAATGTTCCAATGAATTAAGGTCTGTATCCAGTGGCAAGTCATAAATTGCTAAATAGTTTTCAGGGTATTGAGCAAGCAACTCTTCATACTTAGATTTCACCTTTTCGTGATTACTACTAGCATACAAGACTTCGACGACTGCTCCAGTATTATCTTTTTCAACAAATGCGTTGACAATGAGTTGTATCATATAATTGATAAAGTCCGTAGCCCGTATTCAGTTTTAATGAATATAGGTGCCCTTGTTCCTTTCTTTTTTATTTTTAATTAAGCAATTGATTCAAATCTTCTAAAACATTATAATTCATACTGTTATAATTATTAATAATCAGACTACGTGAATTTTGATACTCTATCCAAAATGATTCATTTATTTTCGATAGATTACTACTTAATAACTGTGTAATTACTGATACAAGTTGATTCATATTCGAATTTTGCTCTAAGGCCGCAACTCCAAATTGTAATCTAGCGATTGCTAAACAAAACGCCCAATCATCAATTGATAACGTGAATTTTATATTATTACAATCTATTTTTGATAAGACAAATGAAAATACTAGCAAACTCCAAATATTATTCGTGCTAATTGTCCAAGAAGTACCTTTATTTTTAAAGTCTTTGATAATATTACTAAAAGACTTATAAACAACTGAAACTACATTATCTGCATATTGAATTAATTCATCAACATGGCTTCCCTCGGAAATACGTACATCTAATGACGTAGCTGCTAACTCACTCAGTATAACTTCATCTATACTACAAATTGGATCTATAATAATAGAGCTATTCTCATAAATTCTACCCTGTTTGATTAGTTGTACTAATAGCTCTCCTAATGCAGTTAAATTTATTAAATTACTAATTTTGCGATCTTGAGTATAAGCCCCTTTATATAAAATCGAATTTGATATCTGAGAAATTGATTGCTTATCTTTAATTAATTTCTTTATTCTCGAGTTAAGAAATTCAAATTGGGAATCTTTTCGAATCAATTTACGAAATTGTCTCAATGCTGTTAGTAAAGCTTTCTCACGCTCCTTTAAATCCGATTTATCTATATTCGTAGCTTTTAAAAACAGATTTTCAATCTGCAAAAAGCCATCATATTTTAATAACGAATTTATCAATTCATAAAAATATGCTAGATTTTTATCACGAAATTCAAAACCTAAAATGCTAATAACTAATTCAGTAGCAATATAAAAATATTTGTCGTATATATTAACATAAAAATGACTGCTATCTAAGTAATTAGAAATAAAATCTTCTAATGCTCTATTATTCATCTCTTTGTTTATAAAGAGATCATTTCCTTTTATTTCATTTTTCTCATCTTGAATAGATTTATGTTCTAACTTAAACTGAGAATATTGACTTAATAGAAGAGGTTCCTCTGATTCATCTGTAATAACTCCACCATATACAAAATAATTTTGTTGCCCAATATTAAATTTTCCATTTTTTTCAGCAATACCGCCTGTATTACCAGATTCATCAAGGTATACTTTTTTCATCAATTTCCTTTCCTTACTCACCCCCTCTTTTCCAAATAAACACAGATGGGTAGTTCGATAAAGTGTTAAAATAGACATCCAACAACAAATCATATATCGCTAAATGTTTCTCAGAGTATTGAGTAACCAGCTCTTCAAACTTAGCTTTCACCTTTTCACAAATGTAATCATAGTAACATTCTTAAAAAAAAGGTATCTGGAATATTTTGCTTGGGGATATTTTTATTTGATTCAATTATTTGCACTAATTTTTCATAGTTTTCATTTTCCATTATTTTATCTTTATAATTTTCACCACCATAAAATACACAACCACGAATTTCCCTATACAAATCCATCCCAGTGTATTTACTTAGCTGTCTATATTTATCTTTTGCAATATCGTCTCCGAGCTTTATCTTATAATTTATTATTATTGTCCCTAAAGTATAAGATGAAATACACATATTTCCAATGGTTGTAAACACCTCTTTCTCAGCATCCAATTTTACATCTATAACAATCTCTCTATATTGACTAATAATCTCAGCTAATTGTTTATTGCTAAAGTATTCATTTATTTCTTTAGGTAATCCAATTTGTTCTATCATTTCTGGAGTTACAACAATTTGGATACTCTTTTTTATTGTATCTACCATATATGGATTTAAAAAATTATTAATGATTATTGGAATAGTAACCGATAAGATAACTCCCACAAAAAATGTGCTTTTCGAAACTTTTCTTAGGTAGGGGAGAGGTAAAACAATTGTTAGAGCAAGGTAACAAACAAGCACTAAAAAAAAGTAAAATAAAATTACACTAAACTTTTGAATATCATCAAAGGAATTAAGAATTAATATTGAAACTGCTATTGGAATTAAGTAATATTGGAAGCTCACCCAGTAGTACCTATATCTCAACAAATATATCATCAAATCTACAAAAAATAAAATGTAGCTTATTATTCCTAGAACGAATATAACAGCTTCATTTGAAAAAAAAATAAGAATTAATGCAAACACACTCATTATTATCATGATAATAAAAGACGAAAATTCGAATAATTTTTTATCTATAATTCTTCTTTTTTCAATATCTGTTTTCATAGATTCATCTAAAATGTAAAAATAATTTTTATCCCTTACTTCTTTAATTAAATCCTTTATATTGTTAAATGGATCATCTATTTTAATATAATAATATCTAGAAATAGATAGAAGTAGTATGAAGGATATTAATAATAAAATTTTATTATTTGAGTATACTGCTAATAAAAATAATCCAATACTACATAAACTATAAAATTTTTTAAAATTTAAGAACACTCTTTCAAACTCACCTCTTCAATCAATCCCTTTCCCAAATTCATCCACACTATCTGGCACATCACTAAACAAAGTCACATGCCCCATCTTGCGGTTGTGCTTCGCCTCTATTTTACCATACATGTGGAGGTGGGCGCTTGGATTTTCTGTGACATATTTTTCAGCAACCTCGACGTGTTGGCCGAGGACATTGAGCATGACAGCTGTCGCATGTAGTTTGATGTCTGGCAATGGTGCTCCCAGAACGCCTAAAATGTGGGTATCAAATTGAGAGAAATCACAGGCTTCAATCGAGTAGTGACCAGAATTGTGTGGACGTGGCGCAATTTCATTGACAATGATGTCATCAGCAGTCGCAAACATTTCCACACAAAGTGTTCCAGACAAGTTCAGTTGTTCTGCGATTCGCACTACCATGGCTTTGGCCTTGTCTGCTAAACTCTCAGAAATTCGAGCTGGAACAATGGTCTTAGATAGAATGTTGTTACGGTGGACATTTTCCTGAACTGGGAAAACCGTCACGTCCTTACCATTACCAGACACGATGACAGAAATCTCAAGGTCAAAGTTGACAAATTCCTCTAAAACGCAAGCTGCTGAGTCAGCTAACGCATAGGCTTCTTCCAAGTCTGCTTCCGAGCGAATGACCTTTTGTCCATGCCCATCATAGCCACCTGTCGCAGTCTTGAGGACATAGTTTTTCGACAGGTCCATATCTGCCAAGTCTTGGCTAGAAGTCACAACCTTGTAAGGAGCCACCGTTACTTGGGCCTTGTTTGAGAGAAAATCTTTTTCAAAAATACGATTTTGCGAAATGCGAAGCAGGTCTGTCCCTTGTGGAAGTTGCCCATCCTTGACAACCGCATCCAATCCGTCGGCATCGACATTTTCAAACTCATAGGTGAGGACATCGCAACGCTCAGCCAACTGACGCAGAGCATCCACGTCATTATAAGGAGCCACGATGATCTCCGCCACGCGAGAGGCCGGGCAATCCGCCGCAGGATCCAGCGCGATAACCTTGTGGCCCATGTAGATAGCAGAAATGGCCATCATTTGACCTAGCTGGCCGCCACCGATAATTCCGATTGTTTTAGATGAGCTCATTCGTCGACTCCTCTGCGATTTTTCCTTGCTCTTCTGCGAAATCTGCCAATGCTGTCGCGATAGACTGATCCTCTACTGAAAGGAGACGGAGGGCAAAGAGCGCTGCATTTGTCGCACCCGCTTCCCCAATAGCCATAGTTGCCACAGGTACACCGCCCGGCATCTGCACAATCGAATAAAGAGAATCCACGCCACTAAGGGCACGTGATTTGACAGGTACACCAATGACTGGAAGGGTGGTTTTAGCCGCTACCATTCCTGGCAAATGTGCGGCACCACCAGCACCCGCGATGATGACCTTGATCCCGCGGCTACGAGCTTCGTCGGCATGTCTGAACATGAAATCAGGTGTACGGTGGGCAGAGACAACTTTCTTTTCGTAGGCTACATCGAAGCGGTCTAGAACCTCTGCTGTTTTTTGCATGGTGGCCCAGTCGGATTTTGAGCCCATGATGATGGAAATAATTGGTTTGGTCATAATTTTCCTTTTCTTTCTTTTTTCAATCACTTTAGGTTGTGAGGGACGGAAGCAAACCTTTGGTTTCATTCCTAAACTTTGATTCTAAAGTCTCAAAGTTTCCCCCGGCCAGAACAGATGTTATTCAGGTCTTTTCACCACGGCGACCATTATCGTACTTGGCGACTTCGTCGCTTCTTCTTATATCTTTATCGAATAGCCTTGCTTCCAATATCTGTTCGGTAAAAGAGGCCTTCTGTTTGTTGTTGGGCGAGTTCTTGGTAGATGGTACTTTGGGCTTCTTTAACGGTGTCTGCTGTGGTGACGAGCATATAGACACGGCCACCGTTTGAAAGAAGGTCTTGCTCATTTTCAGCGAACTTAGCCCCTGCATAGTAGGTGATGATGTCGCCATCGGTTTTAGCTGGCAACTTGACACCTTTTTCATAGTCTAGCGGGTACCCATTGGATGCGACAACTACACCAAGTGTCACACCCTTGTCCGTCCATGTGATGTTTGGCTCCTTGCCATCCAGAATATCTGTGATATTTTGGGCAAAGTCAGATGTCAAACGAGGTAGGATAATCTGGGTTTCAGGATCTCCAAAGCGAGCATTAAACTCGATAACCTTAGGTCCATCAGCTGTCAAGATAAGCCCTGCGTAAAGAACTCCCAGATAAGGGCGACCTTCTTTAATCATCCCTTCGAGGACTGGCTTGACAATGGTGTCAACCGCTGTATCAACTACACTCTGTGGTAAATGAGGAACTGGCGCATAGGCACCCATCCCACCAGTGTTAGGACCCTTGTCCTCGTCGTAGGCTCGTTTGTGGTCCTGAGCCGTTGGCATGATGTAGAATTTGTCCCCATTGACAAAGGCAAAGAGAGAAAATTCCTCTCCTTCAAGGAATTCCTCAATAACCACACGCGCACCTGAGTCACCAAATTTATTATCCAAAAGCATCTCGTGAGCTGCTTCGACCGCTTGCTCGACTGTCTCAGCAACAACGACACCTTTCCCGAGCGCCAAGCCATCCGCCTTGACTACGATAGGCGCACCCTGCTTTTCGATATAGGCCTTGGCTTCCTCAAAATCTGAGAATGTGCCATAAGCTGCTGTCGGAACGCCGTATTTGACCATGATTTCCTTGGCAAAATCCTTGGACCACTCCAGCTCCGCTGCTAATCTTGTCGGACCAAAAGCCCTGAGGCCTGCTTGGTTAAAATCATCCACAATCCCAGCCGCAAGGGCGTCATCTGGCCCGATAAAGGACCAAGCGATATCGTTGTCTTTTGCAAACTCAATCAATTTAGAATGTTCGGAAATAGAGATATCTACCAATTCCAACCCATCCAGAGTCATACCGTCATTCCCAGGAGCTACAAATACTTTTTCAACGTCTTTTGATTCAAGTAACTTTTTAGCAATCGCATGCTCACGACCACCCGAACCGACAACTAACAGCTTCATCTTACAACCTCTTTGCGAATTATTTACTAATATTATAACACAAACGTTCGTTTTAATCCAATGAATATCATAAATATTTGATTATTAGTAGAATCAAATTCCTATACTATAGCTAAAGTATTTCCAAAGAGTCGTATTACTTAACTATTTTACACAGATATTCCAACTTTCCTTCACTCATAGCGATTAATACTCCACCTTAGAAATATTCATAGAGACACCAAAAAATTCAAATCCCTATTTATTCCAATTCTAATTTCTAAGTCTTTTATCCAACTGAATAAAAATATAAGGGATTTAATCCACATATCCATTTATCCAATTTAAACTAGGATTGTTCATATTCATGTTAATGATTTCAAGATAAATACACAAGCAATACAAGATTAAATATATTTTTCTATTTATAGATAAGCAAAAAGCAGACACCTTAAAATTAGTATAATAATTAACAATCATTAAACTGATAATTTTTTGATACGAAAAAATAGAAAAAGCCTAGCATATGCTAAGCTTCTATGAAATTACGATATAGAATCAATCTTCGAATCCAGATAAAAAGAATGCCTCCGATGCAAATAGAGAATAAGTGGATTAGAAAATGGAGTTACTAAAACCAACTTGTAAAAATTCTAAAAAGAAACGGTCTTAGCTTTGTATTAGAGTAACCTGAAAATCTGGTAATCAATGCTTTATTTGAGGGATAAAAATTTCTGATTGATTTTTATATTTAATTTTTTGATTCGTATTATTTATAATCAATCCGCACCAATTATCAAGATTAATGCTTTCGTATAATGACTCGCTTAAAATTTTATTTTTAACATAATACGCTTGTGGATAATATGTTTCAATAATATGTTTAATAAAGCTATTAAAACAAATTGGCCCTGAAACAGATAATCTTGTACTAGAATTCTGAAGATGCATATGGCTTGCAGGGTGCAACTCTGTATCTTTTTCCAAATCAAAATCAAGCCTTATAGCAGTTCGCATTAATAACTTATCTTTTTCGTAAATACCTACTGAAATTTCATCCAATAGTTGAGTTAATGCTTCAACTTCATATTCCTCGTATAATCTATTTAAAGGACATGGTACATAAGAAAAATTTTGTTTTAATAATTTTTCTCTTCCATCAAAAATTAACGAACATCGTATTACACTATTATCAAACAAAAGCATTTGAAAACTTTTTGCTTCTATAATTTTTTCATATGAATTAATTGATAAAAAATTACCCTCATTCACTCCTGAAACTTTTTTACTCCAACATATATTATACCGAGTCTTTTTTGGATCAGTATCTGATTCAATATCTATTACTGGATAAATTTTCTCCTTAGCAAATCCAGAACCCTCCAATAAATCAATAGTATTTTTCATTTGATCATAATGCAGTTTAACTTTTTTAGGAGACTTTATATAATTTAAATTTTTTTCATCAGTCATATTGAGTGAACTTTCCTAATTCTTCAAGATACTCCTCATTTAACTCCCCAGAGGTAATCATCTTCTTCAACTCATCAATTATCTTCCTTGCCTTATGATCATTGTGACTTAGCTCTCTATGAACTCTTCTCATTTTCCTAATTTGTTCATCAGTAGGAACTTTAAATTGTAAATGATAATTGTTAGAACGACATTCGTTTATTTCGTCCATTAACTGTTCCATTTCATCACCTACACCAGTAATACAAACCCAAGCTTTAGATCTTGTGATGGCTGTAAAGATCGCATTTCTCTTCTTTATAAGTTCTGGACCTGATATACAGTAGTCGGCATTAACTACATATACTACCGCTGATTCATTCCCTTTTGCCCTATAGATACTAGAACAAGTGACATAGCCTTTCTCTTTGAAAGTATCTCGATCTGTTGTCACACCAGCTAAATTACTAGAAATTGACCTTTTAAGTAACGAATCCTGTAATTTATAATACTCTTTCTTCGATGTATAGGCATCTGGAAAAATTACCAAAATATCTTCAGGTAAGAGGTCATCCTCTGCAATATTTTTTTGAATCTGTTCTGCAATATATTCATATTGATCAAACATTGAATCAAATTTATTAATAATTATCGAATTTTCTGGATTAATTTCCAATTCATCAAAATATCTAGGGGATGATTCTCTTTTTCTTTTTAACGAGACAATCTGTCCAGCTCTCAAACTACCTTCTACAATTTCATAACCTATATCTTGCCACAATTCATCATTATTAAAAAATTGAATTAACTCATCGCGATATATTCCAAACCCAATTGAATGAGCTAGAGTTAACGCCCATTTGGTATTTCTATAACAAACTGGCAACACAATATCACTTTGAGGTTGGTCGGGACGATTTTCAATACTTATTTTAGCAGTACCATCTTCATTTGTTCCAAACATCTCTTCTAGAGAGGGCATTTGTTCTGTGTTAAGATTCTGTAATTCATCATAAGCATAAACTATTTTGTGAGAATCTTTAGTTATCTTATAGCAGAGTTGAAAAAAATTAGCAGGCATATCTTGCGCTTCATCAATTAAAATTGCATCATATTTATGAGTGTAACTATCAGATACCAAATTTATGATACCTGAGATTGCCCCCTGAAACTCACGATTCCTACCATATTTCTGTAATGCGAGATTATAATTTTCTGGAACAATACCTAGATTATGACATACTTCTGAGTATACTCCTATTTCTGTACCGGCCCCCCAAGCATGAAGAATTTGTAGTTTATCTTCATTTATTGGTTCATCTGAGTACTCTTTGTAAAACATGTTAATCATATCATAAAATTGTTGACCCAGACTACGAGTATAGAATGTCACTGCTATTTTCCACTCTGGATATTGGAAATGTAAATATGCTGCCTTCTTAGCCAGTACCACTGTTTTCCCAGAACCTGCCAATCCTCGAATACGCTGAATTCCTTCCGGATCCTCAAATGCTGCATGATTTTGCCACTTATCCAAATTAGCAATTTCTTTTTCAATTGCTTGTATCTTGTAGCCCTTTGAAGTACTTGATGTAATTTCCCTCTTAGTTTTACTCCCACCTTGTCCCATTTTCTGTAGAGCTGCAACTATTTTTCTATATAATGTCAATTCTACTGTCTGCTTTTGTGAAGTAAACTTTTCCTTAAAGTCATCAATAGTTAAAATAAACTCAGATTCTAATTTTTTTGGAGTCTCAGCAAGAAAAGTAAAGATTATCGGTTCAAATGCTAATCTTCTTCCTGATCTCAAAGAGGAATACCTTTGGAAATTATATTCAATTTGATAATATAGACTATCTTGATAATCCCTTATTTCCTCTAGAGTAGCAAAATTTTCAAACGAAAAACTCACAATTCCATATTCTAATGATAATAGCAGTGCATCTAGTGTAGTCTTAGATTCATCCTGAGCCCGTAATGGATATCCCAAATATAACGTCCCATCATCGATTAAAGTTTCTAAACATTCTATCAGTTTATTTGCAGCAAACTGGTTCTTTATAACACCACGTACAATATCCATTTCTCCTCCATTGTTACAAGTATTTTCCTTGCAATACTATTTGTTTCAGTAACTAGTATTCTACCAAAATTTTCTATAGATTGCTTACATAACCCATCACAAACATTTCAATCAATTTTCATCATCATTCTTCTAAACAAAATTATCATCAATCTCATTTTCAGCTTATCTCAATATAGGCTTTGCAAATCATATTACTAATCAACTTAAATTACTTGGCGAATTTCTAGATAGTTAGACTAAATAACAGATGCAATACTCTCTTTAATTTTTTTAAATATTCTCCTTCCCCAAAAAAGGAAAGAAACTGTTTTCTTTCCTTTACGTTCTTAATGTCTAAAATGTCTCACGCCTGTGAAGACCATTGTCAAGCCATATTTGTCAGCAGCTTCGATGGATTCCTGATCACGGACCGATCCACCTGGCTGTATAATAGCCTTAATACCTGCTTTGGCGATTTCTTCCACATTATCCGCAAATGGGAAGAAGGCATCCGAAGCAAGCACAGCACCGTCAAGACGGTCTTTAGCTTGGTCAATGGCAATACGAACGGAGGCCACACGGTTGGTTTGACCTGGGCCAACACCCAGTGTCATGTGGTCGTTGGTCACGATGATACCGTTTGATTTGACGTATTTAATAGCCTTCCAAGCGAACTCAAGAGCTGTCGCTTCTGTCTCATTTGGCTGGCGTTTGGTCACCACTTGCCAGTCAGCTGGGCTTTCTTTGACCACGTCTTGGTTTTGCACCAGAAGTCCACCAACTACACCTGTGTATTCTGCTTCCACTTCACTAGCCTCTTGAGCATCAAATGGCAAGGCAAGGATACGCAAGTTTTTCTTTTTGTTGGTCAAAATGGCTAGCGCTTCATCCGTATAGCTTGGTGCAATGATGATTTCAAGGAATACACCATGCATCTTCTCAGCTGTCGCAGCATCCACCTCACGGTTAAGAACAACGATACCACCAAAGATAGACACTGGGTCAGACTCATAAGCGTAGTCCCAAGCAGTCTCGATGTCATCAGCCTGACCGATTCCACATGGGTTCATGTGTTTGAGAGCCACAACGGTTGGACGATCTTTGAAGTCACGGATGATACGAATGGCAGCGTCAGCATCACGGATATTGTTGAATGACAATTCTTTCCCGTTGAGCTGTTTCGCTGAAGCAATGGAGTAGTCAGTAGGCAAGGCTTTTTGGTAGAAATCCGCGTCTTGTTGAGGGTTCTCACCGTAACGCATAGCTTGTTTGAGATTATAGGTCAAAGTGAGCTTTTCAGGTTTGCTTTCCCCAACTTGAGCTGTGAAATACTCTGCAATCAAGGCGTCATAAGCCGCTGTGTGACGGAAAACCTTGGCTGCCAAACGTTGACGAGTTTCATAAGTTGTTTCACCATTTGCTGACAATTCGTCAAGAATCACAGCATAATCCGCTGGGTCTACAACAACTGTTACGCTAGCATGATTCTTCGCTGCTGAACGAAGCATAGATGGCCCACCGATATCGATGTTCTCAACCGCATCAGCGTACGTCACGTCTGGTTTGAGGATCGTTTCCTTGAAAGGATAAAGGTTGACCACTACAAGGTCGATAAGCTCAATTTGGTTCTCCTTGGCTGCTTCCAAGTGGCTATCCAAATCACGACGAGCGAGGAGCCCACCGTGGATATTTGGATGAAGGGTCTTAACACGACCATCCATCATCTCTGGGAAGCCCGTCACATCATCGATTGCAATGGTCTCCACCCCAGTATTGTCAAGGACAACCTTGGTCCCACCCGTCGAGATAATCTCCCAACCCAGTTTTTTGAGCTCTTGGGCCAATTCAACAATGCCCGCTTTATCTGAGACGCTGATTAAGGCGCGTTTAGTCATTATATTCTCCTTTTTAATCATTAGTTAAACACCAATTAAATGCAGTAACAGTAAAACAAGATAAGCAAAACCAAGGCTAAGCATACCTAAGATATTGACCCATTTTCTAGTCTGTGATTTGAACACTCTTATAAAAATTTGATAAATCAGTAAGCCTACACAAACACCTAGCGTATTTAAAGTCAAATCCGTGATATCTGTTATACCTATTGCTAAAATATACTGTAAGCACTCAAACAATAGACTAATCAAGAAACCTGTTCCGACTATTTTTAAACTAGATAAATTAGTTTTTATCAGAGAGAAACAAACACCTAATGGGATAAAGGAAATCAGATTAAATAACATTTCAGCAAAAACAATTTTTCCATCTACTATTAGTGGTTCTGAAAATGGAATCAAATTGATGTACCTTGGGGCTAAGAAAAATGCTATAAATTCAGGATTGGTTTCAAACTTAAATAAGATTCCCCAAGTTAATAAAATCAGATAGACATAAAATACATATCGAGTTGTTTTTTTAGATTCTAACATTACAAATACCTCCGTTTGAAGCCTTTTTCAACAAACACTGACTCCAATTTAAAATCAAAGATATCATATGAATCATCAAAAAATCAATCTGTAAATAGAGCCTTCACTACTTCTGGATACAACTTGTACTCTGCCTCATGAATCCTAGTTTCAAAACTTTCAATCGTATCATCAGCTAGTCGCGGTACACGTACTTGTTTGATAACCTTTCCTGTATCCACACCTGAATCCACCCAATGAATGGTCACGCCACTCTCAGCAACGCCAGCATTCCAAGCATCCTCAATCCCATGAGCTCCTGGAAATTCTGGCAGGTAAGCTGGATGGATATTGATGATTCGACCTTCATAAGCCGCCAATAAGGTTGGCCCAACGATTTTCATATATCCTGCTAGACAAACCAAGTCAATCTGGTGTTCTTCCAAGAGCTCAACAAGGGCTGCTTCGTAGTCTGCCTTGCTCTTAAACTCCTTGAGTTCAAAAACATAGGACAGAACGCCGAGTTTGTCTGCACGTTCGAGCACATAGGCATCACGATGGTCTGAAAAGACAAACTCTACTGGAAATTCTTCGGCAATCACCTGAAAATTTGAGCCATTACCAGAGGTAAAAACCGCTATTTTTTTCATTTGATGATGACACTTTCGTTTTCTTTCTTGACGATGCGACCAATTTCATAGACTGGTTCATCCAACAATTCCTTGACACGACCTACATTTTCAGGACTAACTGCCAACATGAGTCCCACACCCATATTGAAGATTTCAAACATTTCTTTATGTTTGATTTCACCGTATTTCTCAAGAGCTTTGAAAATCGGTAAAACTGGAACCTTGTCTTCCTCAATCTCAGCTGCTAGGTCAGCAGCAAACATACGAGGAACATTTTCGATAAAGCCACCACCTGTGATGTGGGCAATACCATTTACCAAGCCTTCCTTGATGAGTGGCAAAACAGCCTTAACATAGATACGAGTCGGCTCAAGAAGAACTTCCTTGAGTTGCTTGCCTTCCAATTCTGGCAAGATTTCCTCACCTGTGTAATCCGCAAAGACACGACGGACGAGAGAGTAACCATTTGAGTGAATCCCACTTGAAGCAAGTCCGAGAAGAACATCGCCTTCTGCCACCTTTGAACCGTCAATGATTTGAGATTTTTCAGCCACACCGACCGCAAAACCAGCCAAGTCATAGTCATCTTCGCCGTACATGCCAGGCATTTCAGCCGTTTCCCCACCAATGAGGGCAGCACCAGCCTGCACACAGCCTTCTGCAACACCAGCGACTACTTGTTCTAGTTTAGCTGGTTCATTCTTGCCAGTTGCGACGTAGTCAAGGAAATAGAGGGGCTCGGCACCTGCAGCGATGATATCATTGACACACATGGCCACACAGTCCTGACCGATGGTATCGTGCTTGTCATACTTGATAGCCAACATGAGCTTGGTTCCGATACCATCAGTCCCTGAAATCAAGACAGGTTCTTTGACACCTGTTTTTGAAAGGTCAAACATACCACCAAAACCACCAAGAGCTCCCATGACACCTGCACGCTCCGTACGAGCCACGTGCTTTTTGATTCGTTCAACAACTTCATAACCCGCTTCAACATCCACGCCCGACTGGGCGTACGCATTCTTATTTGTCATTTTTATATTTCCTTTTCTTTGAGAAGATTGCGACGTATTTTTAGATAAACAATTATTTTATCTAACAATACTAGTCAGGGCTCTAGCTTTGATCCCATAGGGGAAAGCGTCTACTGACAAATACTTTAGCTTTTAGTCAGTAGTGAGACATGAGGCATAAGCATTCTTATTTGTCATTTCTTTATTCCTTTTCTTTTATGGAGAATCTCAGTAACTCACTTGTAAAAACTAGTCTTTTCTTCCAAACTTCTACGATAGTCCTCTTCGTAGTCATAGAGAGGTGTTGGGTAGTCACCGTCAAAGTAAGCGACACATAGACCACCATTTGGCGCATCTGTTTCAATCCCAATCGAATCAATCAAACCTTCAACAGAAAGGTAAGTCAAGCTGTCAGCTCCAATGATTTGGCGCGTTTCTTCAACCGTATGATTGGCTGCAATCAGTTCCTGACGAGTCTGGATATCAATCCCATAGAAACATGGATAAGCTAGCGCTGGACTACCAATGGCAACGTGAACCTCAGTCGCACCCGCTTCTTTCAAGAGCTGAACAATACGACGAGAGGTTGTTCCACGTACAATAGAGTCATCAATCATAACCACACGCTTGTCTTTGACAACACCAGAAACAGCAGAGAGTTTCATACGCACCCCTTGCT
Organism: Streptococcus mitis; assembly: GCA_001560895.1. Classification (NCBI taxonomy): domain Bacteria; kingdom Bacillati; phylum Bacillota; class Bacilli; order Lactobacillales; family Streptococcaceae; genus Streptococcus; species Streptococcus mitis. The sequence continues at coordinate 85,246 of CP014326.1, read as the reverse complement.
CTCGCAATTCTTGAGTCGGCTGGATAAAGGTACGTTGGGTGTATTGGTTCTTGATAAGGCCCATTTCATTTGGCAAACCAGATTCTTCCGCAAAACCCATGGCTGCGCTGAGGGAGGAATTGGGGACACCGACCACAATATCTGCTTCATGCTTGAATTCACGCGCTAGTTGAGCCCCCATTCTCTTACGTGCCGTATGGACATTGACACCGTGGATATTAGAATCAGGGCGGGCAAAATAGATATACTCCATAGAACAGATTGCTAACTGAGTATCATCTGTATAGCTATCATACTGGATGCCCTTGTCATCAATGATCACAATCTCACCTGGCTTCAAATCACGAATCCACTCGGCACCAATGACTTCAAAAGCGCAAGTTTCAGAGGAAACAACCACCGCTCCATTAGCCATTTTCCCGATAGAAAGCGGACGGAAACCATTTGGATCAAGAGCCGCAATCAACTTGTCCTCAAACAGCAAGATATAAGCAAAGCCACCTTTGACAAGGCTGAGTGCCTCCTTGATTTTGCCCATCAGACTAGGATTGTGACTACGACGAATGAGGTGAGCCAAGATTTCTGAATCAGAAGTCGCGCTGAAAATCGCTCCTCTTTGTTCCAGTTCTTTCTTGAGAGAGGCTGCATTGGTCAGATTTCCATTATGAGCCAAACCAAACTGCATATCATGAAAACGGAAGAGGAAGGGCTGGATGTTATCTACAAAAGCTTCGCCAGCAGTCGCATAACGCACGTGCCCAATTGCACCAGTTCCTGTCAATTTATCTAAGTTAGCAGGATTTCTGAAGACTTCTGATAAAAGTCCCATGTCACGATGGCGCTTTAGTTTTCCTTGGTCATTGGATAGGATTCCTGCCCCCTCCTGACCACGGTGCTGAAGACTATGGAGACCAAAATAGGTCAATTTAGCAGCATCTGGATGTCCCCAGATACCGAAAACACCACATTCTTCATTAAGAGATTTTACTTCGTATGTCATTTTTTATACCTAATTTTCATTTGCAATCATCAAGAGATAAATCTACATGACTTTTACATTACTGATACTATCTATTAGAAAATCTGTAAGTCCTATTTTCCAGTAAAGTATTTAACCGCCGATGCGAAGAGGTGTTGATCTTTATTTCCTGGGATATTTTGGAAAAGACCGTCTTCATAACGTTCTGAGTGTCCCATCTTACCGATGATTTGACCGTTCTTGCTGGTAATTCCTTCAATGGCATGGATAGAACCATTCGGATTGTACTTAGAGTCCATACTTGGTTTGCCGTCAAAGTCAACATATTGGCTGAAAATTTGGCCATTGTCACGGAGCTCTGCAAATTCCTCAGCCGTCACGACAAACTTCCCTTCACCGTGCGAAACAGGAATAGCGTGGATATCGCCCACTTGCACCCCAGTCAACCACGGCGAGTTGGTATTGGCAATACGGGTTTCCACCATCTTGGCCACGTGTTGGTTGGCATCATTGTAGAAGAGGGTTGGGCTAGTACTGCTGGCATCCTCGAAGTTTCCGTATGGAAGAAGACCTGATTTGACCAAGGCCTGGAATCCATTACAGATACCGATAATCAAGCCACCACGAGCGATAAAGCTATCAATGGCTGCACGCACTTTTTCATTAAGAAGGATATTGACAATAAACTTAGCTGATCCATCTGGCTCGTCCGCAGCTGAGAAGCCACCTGCAAAGAAGAGAATGTCGGCCTTGTCGATATTGTCAACCATGGTTTCAACTGACTTGACAATGGCTTCTTCATTCAAGGTCACGAATGGCACCAAGTTAACCTCTGCACCTTCTTTCTCAAAGGCCTTAGCTGAGTCATATTCTGAGTTGGTTCCTGGGAAGACTGGGATATAGACCACAGGTTTTTCAACTTTTTCTTTGGCTTTAATCACAACATCTGATGCCACAGCTGGTACTTCAACCAATTCTTTGGCTTGGGCAAATTCAGTAGGGTAAACTTCTTCCAGTTTCCCTTGGAAAGCACTGTCAAGTTTGTGTCCATCTAGCTTCACACCGTTGACAACGAGTGTAAAGCCTGCGCTTGTTTGTCCAATCTTCTCCACTCCGGCGATTTCTTCAGGAGATGTGAAGACAAATCCGCCTAATTGAGCTGTCAAAGAACTTTCAAGTTCAGACAAGATCACCTCTACACCAATATGGTTCCCAAAAGTAGCAAGAGCCAAACTTTCAACCACACCACCATATTTGACAGCTGATGCAGATGTTACTTTGTGTTCAGCTTGTATAGCTTCAAATTGAGCAAAGTTAGACTTAATCAAGTCAAAATCAATCTCTGCAGCAAGAGCTTGACCTGGGATGTAGTAAATGTTTTCACCAGCAGTTTTGAACTCTGGAGAGAGGACCTTACGGCTATCTGCCGTCGTCACCCCAAAGGCTACCAAGGTTGGCGGTACGGTCAATTCTTCAAAGGTACCAGACATGGAGTCCTTACCACCGATTGATGGCAAACCAAGTTGGATTTGTGCTTCGATAGAGCCTAGAAGGGCGGCTACTGGCTGACCGAAACGCTCTGCTTGTTTATCCATGCGCTCGAAATACTCTTGATAAGAGAAACGAGCCTTAGACCAGTTTGCACCAGCAGCAACCAAACGAGCGCTTGCTTCGATAACCGCATAAGCAGCACCATGGTATGGAGACCATTCTGCTACGTAAGGGTTGAATCCTTGCGCCATAACTGAAGCCGTATGCGTTACACCATGTTGGACTGGCAATTTCTGTACAGAAGCTTCCGTTGGTGTGATTTGGTAACGACCACCGAGTGGGTGATTGACTGTTGAACGACCAACTGAGCTATCAAAGATGGTCTGCAAGCCTTTTTGACTCGCATGGTTGAGATCAGACAGAACCGCAAGGGTATCAGCTTCAAGTGTGTCAGCGCTTGTTGTGCGTTCTTCTGGAAGTTTGACATCCTTGTCCACAACCTTGGCATCAACGACTACGCGCACACCGTTTGTATCAAGGAAACGACGTTCCAAGTCGACAATCGTTTCACCATTCCAGTGCATGACTAGATTTGGTTTCTCAGTCACTTTCGCAACCACAACCGCGTCAATATTTTCTTTATTACATTCTGCAACAAAGGCATCTACGTCTTCAGGACTCACCACAACCGCCATCCGTTCTTGTGATTCAGAGATAGCAATTTCTGTACCATTCAAGCCTTGATATTTAAGAGGCACCTTGTTAAGGTCGATTTCTAGACCGTCTGCCAATTCACCGATGGCTACACAGACACCGCCTGCTCCAAAGTCATTGGACTTCTTGATGAGACGAGTGACATCGCCATTACGGAAAAGTCGTTGAATCTTGCGTTCTTCGATGGCATTTCCTTTTTGAACCTCAGCACCAGCTGTTTCCACAGACTCAACCGTTTGAACTTTAGAAGAACCTGTCGCACCACCGACACCGTCACGTCCAGTCTTACCACCGAGCAAGATAATCACATCACCAGCTTCCGGTTTTTCACGGACAACATTGCCCTTGGGAGCCGCACCAACAACTGCACCTAGCTCCATACGTTTAGCTACAAAACCTGGGTGGAAGTATTCACGAACGTAGGTCGTCGCCAGACCAATCTGGTTCCCATACGAAGAATAACCATGAGCCGCTGTCTTAGAAATGACCTGTTGTGGCAGTTTCCCAGCACGCGTTTCCGAAATCGGTGCGGTAATATCTCCAGCACCTGAGATACGCATAGCTTGATAAACATATGAGCGACCTGACAATGGGTCACGAATAGCACCACCTATACAAGTAGCCGCTCCACCAAATGGCTCAATTTCCGTTGGGTGGTTGTGAGTTTCATTCTTGAACATTAGGAGCCATGGCTCTTTCACACCATCAACATCCACTTCGATTTCTACTGAGCAAGCATTGATTTCGTCTGACACTTCCATATCGTCCAAACGACCATTAGCACGCTCATAACGACCAAAAATAGTCGCCATATCCATCAGGGTTTGTGGCTTTTCAGACCGACCTAGTTCCTCACGCATGGCAATATACTTGTCATAAGTCGCCTGTAATTGTTTTTGGAATTTGGAAGCTGAAAAGTCGATGTGTTTCAACTCTGTCTCGAAAGTCGTGTGACGGCAGTGGTCAGACCAGTAAGTATCCAAAACCTTGAGCTCTGTTTCCGTCGGCACGCGCCCTATTGACTTAAAGTAATCTTGGATAAAGAGCAAATCATCCACTTCCATTGCCATCCCTTGCTCAGCCTTGTAACGGGCAAAGTCTTCTGCCGTATAGCTTTCAAAGAAAGTTAATTTTGGAATGGTCTTGTCTGACTCTGAAAATTCCTGCTTGGCAATCCCTGTCGTGATGTCCTTGAAACGAGAATCAACCGGATTGAGCAAGTAGTTCTTGACTGCTTCTAACTCCGTCGCGTCAATATCTTTATTGACCAAGTAAAGTTGGGCTGTATTGACCGTTACATCACTAGAACTTCCCAGCAAAAGCAAGGCTTCTTGCGAAGAAGCCGCACGCTGGTCAAACTGCCCTGGCAAGCTTTCAATAGCAAAGAAAGCATAGTTAGCAAGATCCGCCTGCACAGCCGCTTCATCCAAGACATGGTCTGTCACCTGCTCAGAGAAAATATGTTTTTCTGCTCGCGCAAATAGGTCATCTGCCAAATCAAAGACATCATAAACCTGCACAATGCGAATATTTTTCAAGGTAGACAAACTCAAATTATACTGAAGTTCTCTCACCAAACTTTCTGATTTAATCTGAAAATCAGCCTTTTTCTCAACAAAAATACGTTTATTCATTCGTTCTTATTCCTCTATTTTAGCTCTTGCAATGTTTCCAAACGACTTTGAGGTTGTTATTTCAATTCCTGCAACTTTTCCCAAACAATCTCGTAAACGTCTGTTAGTTCTCCCAATCCCCTACGGAAAACATCCTTATCCATGTGGTTGCCATCCGCATCCCACAAACGGCAATTATCTGGTGAAAATTCGTCTGCCAAGATAATCTTACCATCCTTATCAAAACCGAACTCTAGCTTAAAGTCAATCAACTTGAGGTCAATCTCAGCAAACCAGACCTTCAAAAGTTCATTGATACGACGGGTTTCTTCCTTCAAGTAGGCGATTTGCTGTTCATCCGCAATCTGTAGGAATTTCACATGCTCATCATTGATAAATGGATCATCTAAATCATCGTTTTTATAATAAAACTCAACAATCGGAGTCTCTAATGCAATACCTTCATCTACACCAAAACGTTTTGAAAAGGAACCCGCTGTATAGTTGCGAAGCACGACTTCCAAAGGAATAATCTCAACCTTTTTATTGAGTTGTTCCGTATCTGAAAGTTTCTCCACAAAGTGAGTCGCTACACCAGCCGCATTTAATTTCTCAAAAATAAAAGATGAAATCTGATTATTCAACACTCCCTTACCCGCAATCTGCTCCTTCTTAACACCATTGAAAGCAGTCGCCTGGTCCTTGTAAGTTGAAATAATAAGATTTTCATCCTCAGTTGTATAGATATCTTTAGCTTTTCCCGAATAGATCAATTGTTTTGACATTTTAAAGTTCGCCTTTCGTATTACTTGAGCACATTCTACCACAAAAAAACTAAAATTACAAGAATTTAACCGAATAAATAGAATAAGCATCTCAAAAAACGTAAAGAAAAAACTGCAAGAAGCATCTTTCTCACAGTTTTAAAATCATTTAATACTCTTCGAAAATCAAATTCAAACCGCGTCAACGTCGCCTTGCCGTACTCAAGTACAACCTGCGGCTAGTTTTCTAGTTTGCTCTTTGATTTTCATTGAGTATAACTCTAAAAACACGAACATTACTCTTTGTTCAAAAATTGATCCAAATAATAACGTAGATAACTTTTCTTGCCTGTAATCATCTGTAGGCGACCTTCCATCCCGTACCGAAGTTTTTCTGCCTGCTCAGCAGTCAGATCGGTCTCAGCCTCGATTTTAAAGAAATTCCCTTTCTCAGTCTTAGTAGCTGTCGCATCAATACTTGTAATCGTAGAATCCAGGAAAACTTGATTCTTGGCATCATGAGTCGTAGTATAGCGAACAGAATCACCGACCTTGATCCTTGCTACATCCTTTGAACTTAGATAAGCTGTAAGTTTGGCTTTCCCTTCTTTTTCCAAGGACGGATAGACTTGGGCTAGTAGGGCACCTTCTGCTACCATGCTAGAATCACTGGTCTCAGGATTAATGTGAAGCACCCCATCCTCACTAGCCGTAATTTTCCCCTTGTCTAGAAGACTTCCCTGTACCTTCTTACCTGACTCTGCCTCCAAAATTTTCTGATCTAGAAGGGTCAGTTCCTGACCAACCTTAGCCAAGTGTTGTGATTTGAGGGATTCCAATTGACTGCTTAAACCAGACGCATAGGCTTGCTGGGTACCTGAACCTGCATACTGGACACGGTAAGTAGCAAGACTAGATTCTAACTGAGAAAGCTGCGCTTCAACCTGCGCAACTGCCTGGGATTTAGCTTGGGGCTTTTCCTCACCCTGAGACTTGTAGGACTGGTAGAGAGAGTAGGCTAGATTCTGATTGCCCAAGGAAGCACCTGTTTCAATAGCTGACTTAGCTGTCTGGTAATCGCGAATTTTAGCCTCTGTTTGGCTGATGAGGTTACCGATTTCGGCTTGGGTTTGACTAGCTGCTGCATTCTGAGACGCGATGGTTTCGTTTTGTTGCGATGTACTAGCCCTAAGACTGCCCGCTTGGCTGATGTAGTCGCGAAAGGTGGCTTGGTAACCAAATTTATCCTCCTCTGGAAAGTGGTTCTCCCCTTCTTGCAGACTCTTTTGCAAATACTCCAATTGCTTTTTTTGATCCTTGAGCATGTCCAACTGACTGGCATAGGACTCTACTTGAACACCCTCTGCCCCTTCCTGATATTGAACCAGAAGATCTCCCTTTTTAACCAGCTTATTTTCTTCCAAATGATTAACAAGAATACGATTGTTGCTAGTAGACTGGATACTTGCAAGGATTCGACTAGGCTCAACAGTCGCTCTAGTGGACAAACTCATCTCCTTCTCTGCAAATGTTGCAAAACCAAGCAAAAACACGAGCAGAAGGGACATGGGGACAATCACCCGACTGGAAAAATTATGGTAACGACGATTATAAAACTCCGCACTTTCTAAAAATTCTGGTTTCATCCTCTCCTCTTTCTAGCTATTCACCAAATGGGCGTAAAATCCACCCTGTTCAAGCAAATCAGCATGCTTTCCTTCTTCAACAATTTTGCCCTGATCCAAGACAACAACCTTCTCTGTCCGCTCAGCAATAGTCAAACGGTGGGCGATGAAAATCAAGGTCTTGTCTAAAGCCATGAGATTATCTACGATCCGCTTCTCTGTCAAAATATCCAAACTGCTGGTCGCCTCATCCAAAATCAAGACTGGCGCATCTGTCAAGAGAGCACGCGCCAGAGCGATTCTCTGACGTTGACCACCTGAGATTCCTGCCCCATCCGAAGTCAATTCTGTCTGGTAATTCAGTGGCATGCGCTCAATATCCTCCCGAATCTCTGCCAATTCGACCGCCCGTAAGATATCCTCCTGGGTCGTCCCCTCCTTGGCTCCCAAAAGAAGATTCTCCAAAATCGTTCCGTTAAAGACATAGGGCTGTTGAGGTAGATAGTTGATATACTGGCGCAAGGCTTTTTTATCAATCTGATTAAGATTGACACCACCCAGACTAATCTCTCCCTGACTTGGATCATAAAAATTAACCATCATCTTGGCCAAGGTCGTCTTGCCTGACCCCGAAATCCCCACAAAAGCCACCTTAGAACCTTGGGGAATGGTCAAATTGATATCCGACAAGACATCTCGACCATAGCCATACTTGTAGGAAACCTGCTTGAAGTCCATATCTCCCTTCATCAAGCTCAAATCCTCAACTGTTTTCTTCTCCTCAAACTCAGAAGCTACCAGATACACTTCATTTAGACGATTATTGGCAACCTGCGCTGTCTGAAGCTTAGTTTGCAGGTTGATGATGTTTTCCAAAGGATTGGTAAAGTAAACCAGCAAGGTATTATAGGTAATCAACTGCCCCAAACTCATCTTGCCATCCATGACCAGAACAGCCCCCATCCAGAGAATGCCGACATTGAGCAAGAGATGGGCAACTTTTTTCAGAGCCTTTTGCTGACTCTCTGCCCGACTATAGGTAAAGGATTTTTTCAGATAATCCACAAATTCCTTGTCAATCTTTTGGTAACGCTGACTTTCACTGGTCAAAGACTTGATAGTCTCAATACCATTGATGTCCTCAATGATAGAAGAAGACAGAACCGCATTGGCTTCCATGGTATCCCGATTCATCTTTTCAAACGGCTTCATAAAGGCAAAGATAATCACTGTATAGATGGGAAATGCCAATAAAGTCATGAAAAAGAGATTGGTATTTTGTGAAAATAAAACAAGGGAAATAATGACAACCGTTGACACATCTAGGAAAATCGAAAGAATGGTCGAAGCCAGCGCATCGATGATACTGTTAGCATCCGTGAAACGAGACACGATTTCCCCTGTTCTGCGTGTCGCAAAGAAGGACATGGGCAAGTGAAAAACATGCTTGATATAGGACAAAATCACATCAATCGACAAGCGTTGCCCCAAAACAAGTAAGAGATACTCCTGAGCGTAAGACAAGACCTGCTGGAGAATATAAACGATGACCAGCCCAATAGAAATAATCCCCAACGTCGAACGCATCTGATCTGGCACATAGGTATCAATGATAGACTGCAGATAATAAGAACCCACAATGTTAATCAAGGTGACCAAGAGTGTTGCCAAAACGATATTAGCAATCAAGCCACGCTGCTTTACTAATATAGGGATAAAAGAGAGCAGACCATTCTTTTGATCCTTATGAGGCTTGTAGTCTGGACTAGGTGCCATAAAAAGAGTCACTCCTGTCCATTCTTCCGCAAAACGCTCACGTGGCAGTTTGGTCAATTTCACTCCAGGATCTGGATCGGCAATATGAATGCTATCCTTATCCTGCCCAGTCACCACATAGTAGTGGAGCAATTTCCCTTCCTTAAGTACATGAGTAACAAAAGGAAAGGTCAAATCTGGCAAGTCAAAGAGCGTCATATCCGCCTTAATCGCTCGCGTCTCAAAACCAATCTCCTCTGCCACCTTGACCAAGCCCAAAGCCGTCGTCCCATCCATGGTCGTCTTAGCCAATTCTCGCAAGTGAGCTAAAGAATAGTAACTACCATAGTAGCCAAAGACCATAGCTAATGAAGCTACACCGCAGTCCATCTGATCCACTTGCGGACGATAGTGACGTTTCCCAAATTTCATATTCATCTCCTTTTTCCTAAACTCATCTGATAATACCTATCTTACCCCAATCCCCAAACAAAAACTGGACTTCCTCCCCAAATGCGCCTATCTCCCTCCCAACTGCACTTTTCGGATAAAAAAAATAGGCAGAACAAACGTCCTACCTACTAAAAATATGCTATTGAAAGGAAAATGATTTTTTTCTGACACCCTAGGCAAGCTTGGGACAAATAAATCATTGATAGCAACATTGTGACATCCTATTTAAAGTTACTTCAATTTCCAATGTCCCCGTTATTTCTAAGCCACCTCTGGTATGATCTATTTCTAGTCAGAATAGATAACACCGTTCTAAATTACGATTCATAGTTACTCCTTTTTTGATTCGTTACCACAAGACACCTATTCCCTATAGAGCGTCTACTGCTTTAAATCTATCTATTCTTTTTTTCTTTACTTCTGTATAAAAGAATGAAGACCATCATAAATAATGCAATCGTGGGTATATTAAAATTATCAAACCAAGTAGGTAAAGATACTTTATTTATGTCAGCCACTAATCTGATGATTATATAAGACATTGAACTAAGTAATACCATGATTTCAGGCAAAACCTTCAATATTGATTTAACGAATTTCATATTAAACTCCAATGTGATGCATTCTTAGATTCTACCCTAACCATTTTCAGAGCAGACTAACAAGTCATTCTTAGCTGCTTACTCTACTTGCTTTTTATTGACCTTATATCCTAGATAAAAGAGCCCAAATAAAACAGGGTAAATTTCTGGATAAAATAGGGTATTGATCGGATTTTTCAAAATCAAATACGTTGCGATGTAGATTATGAGCGATACGATAAAATAACCCTCAGCAAAACCTAATAAAAATGTTTTCATAAGAAACTCCTAATTACCTGACAAGAATAGCGGAAAAACGCTGCCATTCACATACACAAAATCCTTTTGATTCATGTTTTTCATTTATGATCTTGATTATTTTTTGACAAATCTTTGTAAAAAATACCAAAATATGCTGAGAAAAACAAACCAACCAAAGTCCATTGCCAATTAAAGGATACTAATGAACCTGTACGAATCACATGAAGTGCGACATTAAGAGTTATTCCCAACAAAGGACATATCGTGGCTAGTTTAGGTAACAATGTATTGAGATTAAGGTTGCGACTGCTCATTATCTAACGCCCACGACGAGCCAAATCTGAACCAAATGTGTAACCAGCCCCAAATGCGCCAAATGCAATAGCACTTAGGCCAAATATAATCGAAATAGGTTCAATTCCTCCTTCAATTACTTGCAAATCTTTCTCATCAACTACTTGAAATTTATCCATTCTTTTCTCCTTTACTTCTATATAATAAAATGAATACCATTAAAAACAATGAAATTGTTGGTATATTAAAATTATCAAACCATGTAGGTAAGGGTAGCTTATTCACATCAGCTACCAACCTGATAATTGTATAAGATATTGAACTAAGTAATACCATAAGCTCAGGCCAAATCTTCAACATTAATTTAACAAATTTCATATATATCTACAAAATTATGATCGATTAGCATAATATCCTGCAGCTATGCCTGCACCTGCTGAAGCTGTAGCAAGCGCAGCTACACCTCCAATTAATTTCCAACTAATAACTACACCACCAATAATAATTGGTGCAATTCCCCCATCTACATCCATCAACTCTTCTTCTGTAAGAGCTACAAAGTTCTGTTCCATTTTGTCAAAATTTGTCATCTTTTTTCTCCTCAATTTGTATATGTTTAATGTTTATACTCTAAGCCACTTAAATAGCCAGATTGGATAAATAACTGAAATAAGCATTTCTAATCTCCTTCCTTTTCTTTCTTACTTATTTATTCGAAAAAGAATTCGAAAATGTACAACTAAATTAAATTTTATTTGAAAAATAATTTAGTAAACCATGGATAGAAAATTGGTAGATACATGAAGCAAACTCCTTTCTGTTTCCTCTTACTTATCTATTCGAAAAAAATTTCAAAAATGTACAACTAAATTAAATTTTATTTAAAAAATAATTTAATGAACTACGGATAAAAACCAGTCACATACATAAAACTCCTCCTTTTTCTTTCTTATCTATTTGTAATTCCCACTAAAAGTTCTAAATTTTTTATTTTTCCTGACAATAAAAAAGCAACACGACTTGCATGTTGCTTCTTGCTATTCTTTACTTTTGACGACTTCTACCACATCGCCTACACTTTGGAGTTGGTCAATTTCTTCATCGCTGATTTCGATATTAAATTCATCCTCCAGCGTCAAGATAAACTCCATCAAGTCGACTGAGTCCGCATCCAAATCGTCTTTCAGACTCAAGGATTCTGTTACGACAAAGTCCTCTCCCTGTCGCTCTTGGATAATGGTCACAATACGGTCAAAAATTTCTTTTTCTGTCATCTCTTTTATTCTCCTGAAAATTCACGCGCAGTCTGGGCAACTACGTCTGTTTCTAGCATGGTACGAATCTGGCGGATTGTACTATAAACAGCCTTGGCATCGCTGGAGCCATGAGTCTTGACAACAGGTGCCTTGACACCAAACAAGACTGCTCCACCAACATCTGAGTAGTTGAGCTGTTTTTTCAAACCTCTGAGGCTGTCCTTTAGAAGGAGGGCGCCTAGTTTCGCTCGAAGACCACCACCTGTAATAGCTGTCTTGAGCAAACCCATGATTCCCATGGCTGTCCCTTCGATGGATTTGAGCACAGCGTTTCCCGTGAAACCATCTGCCACGACAACATCCGCAACGCTACTCATCAAATCACGCGCTTCCACGTTTCCGATAAAGTTCAAACTTTCATCAGCCGCCAGTAATTCATAAGTTTCCTTACGAAGCGGGTCGCCCTTGCTACTCTCTGTTCCGTTGTTGAGCAAGCCAACGCGTGGTTGCGCAATTCCACGGACATTTTTAGCATAGAAGGAACCTAGAACCGCGTATTGATAGAGGTGCTGGGCCGTATTTTCTGCATTAGCACCGAGGTCAAGCATGTCAAAACCTCTCCCATCTACAGTCGGCAATGTTGACATAAGCCCAGGTCGATCGATATTCTTGATACGACCCACGATGAAGAATCCTGCCGCCAACAAAGCGCCTGTATTCCCAGCCGAAAGAACAGCATCTGCTTCGCCTTCTTTGACAGCCTTGGCCGCCAATACCATACTGGCATTCTTCTTCTTCCGAATTGCTCTCGTAGGTTCATCGTCTGAATCAATCTTCTCATCCGTATGGATAATGCTGACGCGCTCTGTCGCTGTCAGATATTGCTTGATTTTAGCTTCATCTCCGTAGAGTTGAACCTCGATATCTGAAAAGTCAGCTAGGGCTTGATTAACACCCTCAACGATGGCTTGGGGTGCGTAATCGCCCCCCATGGCATCTACTGCGATTTTTTTCATTTGTTTTCCTCTTTTAGTAATTGTCCCCAGTCTGATAGGGAATCAATAAATTTCTTTGATTTTAGGTGAATCCCAACGTACTCTTCATAGAGTTGATCCATAAACTGGCGTAGTTCTTGCTTAATTTCAGGCTTGAGCGAAATGGTCTCCAAAGTCTCAAAATCAATGGCTTGAAACTGATTGAGCAGATAAGGAATATTGGGATTGAGATGGCAACGTCTTTCATCCTCATGATAATGATCTGGACAGAGGCAGGCTCCATATTTGAAAGAAAAATCAAAAGCCTGACCGACCCGATGGCAAAAGACACACTCATGAAAATTAAGGCTAATTCCAAAACGGGTCAAGATTTGAATTTCAAAAATATTGGTCAAAACTTGATAATCCAAGCCCTCTTCCATCAACTCTAGGGTCTTTCTCAAGAAGGCAAACAAGGGAGCATCCTGCTGATTATCCTGCAAACTAGCATCTGCAAGAGCCGCCACATAGGTCGCATAGGCCATGACAAAGAGATCGCTATTAATCTTGGGAAAGGTCATCACCTCGTGATAGTCCTCAATGTAACTGAGTCCGTCATCATTGATTCGCAAGAGAAATCGTGCCAGCACTAAAGGCTGAATAACCGACGCCAGTTTGGACTGGCCAGCATGTTTAACGAAAAACATACGCTTGCCAGCCCGCTCTGTAAAAATCTTAACTAACTTGTCATCCTCACGAAAGTTACGATTGTAGAGCACCAAGCCTTGACTCGTGATAGACTGAATCATGCTTCTCTCATGTACTCCTCAAGCCGTTTCATGGCTTCTGTGATAGTCTCCATGCTAGCCGCATAAGACAGACGAACATATCCTTCCCCGTAACGCCCAAAGGCTGCTCCAGGGATAAAGGCAACGGCCTTCTTCTGAGCAAAATCCTTCAAAAAAGCAAAGGAGTCTTGATTATATCCCGCTGGAATCTTAGCAAAGATATAGAAGGCACCGTCTGGTTTGATAATCTCAAAACCAAGAGCAGTCATTTTAGCTATAATATAGTCCCGACGCTGGATATATTCCTTCTTCATAGGCTCCGCATCGTTTTTACCAGCCGTCAAGGCTTCCACCGCAGCATGTTGCGCCATGGTATTGGCAGCAGTTACCAAGTACTGGTGACTCTTGATTAACTGGGCTGTGAAAGCCGCAGGAGCAAAAATCAAGCCCAAACGCCAACCGGTCATAGCATGCGATTTAGACAAACCATTGATAATGATAGCCTGATCTCTCAACATGGTTCCCAGAGACACATGGGCTTCGCCTGTGTAGGTCAATTCTGAGTATACCTCATCACAGACAACGAAAATCTCGTACTTGCGTAAAACAGCTGCCAAGTCTTCCAACTGCTCCCGACTATAGGTAATTCCTGTCGGATTAGCCGGATAGTTAAGAATAACCGCCTTGAGCTTGTCTCCCTGCTCCAAAATGGCCTTCTCCAACATCTCAGGAGTCAAGACAAAACCATTTTCAGTTGTGTCAATCTCGACAACCTCTGCCCCAACTAGATTGACAATCGGCTCATAACCTGGATAGGCAGGAGCTGGCAAGAGCACCTTGTCTCCCTCTTCCAAAATAGCTGTCAAAGTAGCAGACAATGCCTCTGTCGCCCCAATTGTAACCAAGATTTCATTTTCAGGAGCATAGTCCAGTTGGTATTTTTCCTTAACAAAGTCACTGGCTGCCTGACGTAGAGTCAGCAAACCACTCATCCCTGTATAGTAGGATTGGTTCTGGTCAATCGCTCGCTTGGCCGCCTCCTTGACATGGTCTGGCGTTGTAAAATCAGGTTCCCCCAAGGTCAAACGCAAGACCCCAGGAATCTCAGAAATAGCCTGGTCAAACTGACGAATCAACGAAACTTGAATCTTATCTAACTGTTTATTAAAGCGCTTAGTTAGGTCCATAGATACCTCCTACTTTCAAAACGTATCTCTATTATACTACAAAAGCCCCCCGACCGCAAAAATACATTAGAGAATAGCTTTCCACTTTCTATTTTACTTTTCCTGTTTAAAGGTCTATAATAGTAACCGATTCTATTTGGAGGTTTTTATGTCATTTCTATCAAAAAATGGAGCAGGTATCTTGGCCTGCCTTCTCATTTCTATCGTATCTTGGTACTTAGGAGGATTCTTCCCTGTGATTGGCGCGCCCGTTTTTGCCATTTTCATAGGCATGCTCCTACATCCCTTTCTCTCGTCTTATAAACAACTGGATGCGGGTTTGTCCTTTAGTTCTAAAAAATTGCTCCAGTATGCCGTTATCTTGCTTGGTTTTGGTCTCAATATCTCGCAGGTCTTCGCAGTTGGCCAATCTTCGCTCCCTGTCATCCTGTCCACTATCTCAATAGCTCTGATTATTGCCTACTTCTTCCAGCGCTTCTTTGCCCTAGACACAAAACTGGCTACCTTGGTTGGAGTAGGTTCTTCTATCTGTGGTGGCTCTGCCATTGCGGCGACAGCGCCCGTTATTGATGCTAAGGAAAAGGAAGTAGCCCAAGCCATTTCCGTTATCTTTTTCTTCAATGTCTTGGCTGCGCTCATCTTTCCAACCCTCGGCACCTGGCTTCATCTATCCAATGAAGGCTTCGCCCTCTTTGCAGGGACTGCCGTCAACGACACTTCCTCTGTAACGGCTGCCGCCAGCGCTTGGGACAGTCTTTACCAAAGCAATACCCTCGAGTCTGCAACCATTGTTAAACTCACACGTACTTTGGCCATTATCCCTATCACGCTCTTTCTCTCCTACTGGCAAAGTCGCCAACAAGAAAACAAGCAAAGCCTACAACTGAAAAAAGTCTTCCCACTTTTTATCCTTTACTTTATCCTTGCCTCTCTCCTCACTACACTACTCACCTCTCTAGGTGTGTCCAGTAGTTTCTTTACCCCTCTCAAAGAACTCTCTAAATTCCTTATTGTCATGGCCATGAGTGCTATCGGCCTCAAAACAAATCTTGTCACTATGATCAAATCCAGCGGAAAATCCATTGTTCTCGGAGCCATTTGCTGGATTGCCATCATCCTCACTAGTCTTGGTGTGCAGACCCTTATCGGCATTTTCTAATACAAAAGGTAGCCCATCAGCTACCTTTTTCTTATGCTTCCCCAATCAAACGTGTATGTTCTCTCTTGATGCAACGATTCATTACGATGTCATCACATCCACCAGCACGCAAGATTTCTTCCGCCTCTAGACTTTCAAGTCCTAGCTGCGCCCAAAAAATCTTAGCATCAGCCTTGAGAAAATCACGCGCCACATCTGGCAAAAACTCACTGCGACGGTAAACATTGACAATATCTACAGGAAAAGGAATCTCTGCTAGGCTAGCATAAGCCTTTTCACCCAAGATTTCGCCACCTGCCGCCTTGGGATTGACTGGAATAATTTTATAACCCCGAGCCTGCATTTCCTTAGTCACTCGATTGCTGGTTGTTTCTTCGCGGTCAGACAAGCCCACCACAGCAAGGGTTTTACTCGTTGCTAGATACTGACGAATCACGCCATCACTTGGATTGATAAATTCTTGACTCATAAAAATCCTCCTTTTTCATCAGTATAGCACATTTTGAAAAGGCTTGCAGAATTCTACTACAAAAAAGGAGGACTAGCCCCCTTTTTATTTAGCCTCGTACCAGGTTGCCCCTTCATTTTCATCTGCGATGAGGGGAACACTGAGTTGAATAGCTTCTTCCATGGTTTGTTTCACCAACTTTTTCATCTCTGCCAATTCAGATTTAGGAACTTCAAGGACGATTTCATCGTGCACTTGTAACAGCATCTTAGTCTGATAACCACCGGCAACCAAGGCTTTATCTAACTGAATCATAGCAATTTTGAGAATATCTGCTGCCGAACCCTGGATAGGTGAGTTGATAGCTGTCCGCTCCGCAAAACCACGAATGTTGAAGTTGCGCGAATTAATATCTGGCAACTCACGACGACGCTTGAAGAGGGTCTCTACATAGCCCTTATCACGCGCCTCACGCACCACTTCATCCATATAGTTTTTAATACCTGGGAAGCGGTCAAAGTAGGTATCAATGTAGGCTTTTGCCTCCTTACGGCTGATGCCCAGATTATTAGACAAGCCAAAGTCTGAAATCCCGTAAACCACTCCAAAGTTCACCGCCTTGGCATTACGACGGTCATTTGCAGTCACATCCTCAGGACGTTCAATGCCAAAGACACGCATGGCTGTCGAAGTATGAATATCTGCCCCCTCTTGGAAGGCCTTAATCAAGTGCTCGTCTTTGGAAATATGCGCCAAAACGCGCAATTCAATCTGTGAATAGTCGGAGCTGAGCAGCACACTATCCTCCCACTCAGGCACAAAAGCCTTACGAATGAGACGGCCTTGCTCCAAACGCACAGGGATATTTTGCAGGTTTGGATCCACACTAGACAAACGCCCAGTCTGGGTCAAATCCTGCACATAGCGAGTATGAATCTTGCCATCAACCAAAATCCAGTCCTGCAAGCCAATCACATAAGTAGACTGAATCTTAGCAATCTGACGGTAATCCAGGATTTTCTTAACAATCGGTGCAATCGGAGCCAGACGCTCTAGCACATCCACCGCTGTCGAGTAACCCGTCTTGGTTTTCTTGGTATATTCTAGAGGAAGTCCCAATTTTTCAAAGAGAAGTACGCCCAACTGCTTAGGCGAGTTGATATTAAACTCCTCACCAGCCAGTTCGTAAATCTCCTGAGTGAGTTTTTCAATGACAAGCTCATTTTCAGCCTGCATCTCAAGCAAGGTCTCTTTCTTGACCGTAATCCCAGCAATTTCCATCTTAGCAAGGACAAAAGCTAGAGGTTGCTCCATATCATAAAGAAGCTCTAATTGCCCATTTTCGCTGAGTTTTCCAAGCAAAACAGGATCAGTCTCAACCAAAACAGCAAGCTTACGAGCTAAATGCTCCAAGAATTTCTCACGTTCAGGAATGGCCTTCTTGACACCCTTGCCATAGAAAGTCTCATCATCAACCAAATAAGTCTGACCATAAAGACTCACGATGGTCGCAATTTCATTGTCCTCCACAGTCGAAAGGAGGTATTTAGCCAAGCGACTGTCAAAAGCAGGCGCCTGCAAATCCACACCAAAACGATTCAAGAGAACTTTAGCCTTCTTAAAGTCATAAACTCTCAGAGGTGTTTTTTCTAAAAAGTCCTTGAAAATAGGCTCTTGCAAAAGCTCAAGCTTGTCTGTAGCATAGAGCTTATCCCCACAAGACCAAGCAAAACCAACCAAATCATCCGTATGGTAATTCTCACCAAAAAGTTCAAAATGGAAGATAGACTCCTCACTCAACATATCTTGACTGACTTGGTCAACGATAGTAAAGTCCAAACTCTCAGACACATCAGCTGACGACACATTTAAAGCCTGTTTGAGCTGTTTAAAGCCCATCTCATCGTAGAATTTCCCGAGACTTTCCACATCTGGACCACTATAGACTAAATCCTCCAAACCAATCTCAATCGGTGCCTTAGTATCAATGGTCGCCAGTGTTTTAGACAAAAAGGCCTGTTCCCTATCATTGATGAGATTTTCCTTCATCTTAGAAGCCTTCATCCCATCGATATTTTCATAAATACCCTCAAGCGAACCATGCTCCAGCAAGAGCTTGATACCCGTCTTTTCACCGATTTTGGTCACCCCAGGGATATTATCCGACTTATCACCCATGAGCGCCTTGAGATCGATAAACTGAGTCGGTGTGAGTCCCATCTTTTCCATGAGATAGTCTGGCGTAAAGGCCTCAAATTCAGCCACACCTTTCTTGGAAATCTCAACCACCGTATGCTCATCCGTCAGCTGAATCAAGTCCTTGTCCCCACTGACAATGGTAATATCAAAACCATCCTGCTCAGCTAACTTATCCAGCGTCCCGATGATATCATCCGCCTCATACTGAGCCAACTCATAGTGGCGAATCCCCATATGATCCAGCAACTCACGAATGAAAGGAAATTGCTCACGAAACTCATCAGGAGTCTTAGCTCGACCACCCTTATAGTCCGCATACATCTCTGTACGGAAGGTCGTCTTACCCGCATCAAAAGCCACCAAAATATGACTCGGCTCAACCCGCTCCAACAAATGGCTCAACATCAACTGGAAACCATAAATCGCATTGGTATGTAAACCAGCCGCATTCTTAAAACGGTCCAACTGCTGATAGAGCGCAAAAAACGCCCGAAAAGCAACAGAAGACCCATCAATCAATAATAATTTTTTCTTATCCATACACCCATTATAAAGGAAAGCACCAAAAAATACCATTAGGAAGAGCAAGAGCAAGTATTTTTCAAACTTTTTCCGAATATAGCCATTTAGTTTTAAA
The DNA here is from genome assembly GCA_001560895.1 of Streptococcus mitis. Lineage (NCBI taxonomy): Bacteria > Bacillati > Bacillota > Bacilli > Lactobacillales > Streptococcaceae > Streptococcus > Streptococcus mitis. The sequence continues at coordinate 66,068 of CP014326.1, read as the reverse complement.
AAAAACAGAACTTAGCCCATGACTAAATTCTGTTTTTATGCTTTATAATTATAAAAGTGAAATCCTTTTCAACTGCAAAGAACTTCTATTCTTGCTAGACTATATTCATTCCTATTGTAGTAATAGTCTATATATTTATCTTGTTGGTTTATACGTTAATTGATCTTTGTGCTGTTTGACAAACTCACTCATTTCTGAGTCTGGTATTTGACGAAGATATAGATTTGCACGAATCGTTTCATCTTCTTCACGACAAGTTGAAAGAACTAAATACTTATCTTTAGCTGATACTTTAACATTTGGTTTCTTAACTTCAGCTGTTTCATAAATAGTTGTTAACTGTGTTTGAAAATCTTTATCATCATCAAATGAAGTGCGATAAAAGGCTGTTTCTTCCGGTACTATAATCATAGCAACTGCTTCATAATAATACTTTCTCTCTGGAGTCTCAATCACAACATATGGATGTTCATCAAAATAATCTTGACGACTATAGTAGTTCACATCATTAAACATACGATGATCCCCAACTTTACTACCACGAGCATGACCAAATAACCAAGTTAAACGGTCACTAAAATCCTTTTTATTGTCTGTGTCCATAAACACTGTTCCCATATAAGGTTCGTGACCACCATCAAATCTCTTATCTAAATAAGTTGAATTATCAGTTGTTTGAACAACTGGCTCATCCAACTCTGTTCCGGGCGCATACACATAGGCAATCGTGTCAGAGTTTGTATTCAGCAAACCACTGAACTTATTCTTAAGATATTCTTTTTCCTCTGCTGATGTCGTATCAATTTTTTGTGTCGTTTGCGCTACCTTAGTTTCACTCGCCTGATCAGTTGGAGCTAAGAATGTCTTATAAAGGAATAAACCTCCTAAAGCGACAATAGCTACAGCAACAAGCGAAGCGATAATTTTCTTCATAGGTGACTTATTTTTAGTTGAACGTCTGCTCATTTTTATCTCCCTTGTTTATTTACTTTTATCAAAAAAATCACTGAAACGAAGTTTCAGTGATTAGTTACTTCATTAAATAAATAAATTATTTAGAAGCGTGTGTTTTTGGAAGAGCTTTTTGACCAGCTTTAGCTGTTGCACCTGCTTGTTTAGCTGCTGCTTCTGCTTTTTTAGCTTGCTCTACTGCACCTGGTTTACCTGGTTCTGGAGTAGCTGATGGAGCTGTTTGTCCGTTTTGAGCAGTTTTACCAGTTTGGTTAGCTTGATCTTCTGATTTACGAACATCGTTTGGTTTATTATCTTCAACACCAGTTGCGTCATTCCAGTAGTTACCTTGTTTCTGAGCTGCTGCACGATATTGTTCTTGTAATTTTTGAACATAACGGTTACGAACAGTATTATAGATATCTTCAAATTTTTGGTTTGATTTTGCTGCTGCAATGTTTGCTTCCAATGCTGCTTTTTTATCAGAAAAATCATGTCCGTTGTATCCTGAATCCAAGAAGTCTTGCAATGCTTTTTCTGCTGCCGCTACTGTTTGACCACCTTGTTGAGCAAATTGACGCTCTGCCTCAGCACGGATTTCAGACTCATGTGCTGCTACTTGTGTGTTAGCTTCGTCAGCGATATCACGCTCAGAAACATATTTCTTTTGAAGCAATTGGTTAGAAGCATTAGGATTTTCACCTTGTGCGAATACTGGTGCTACTGCAGAAAATACTGCAAGAGCTGCTACTGATGTCAATAAAACTTTTTTCATTGTTTTATCTCCTCTTTTATTTTTTATTTGATTGTAAAGAGTTTTCTTTACTACCACCATTATACCACTTAAATAATTGGTGTCAACAATTTTTATCTTATTTTTAAGAAAATATTGGAGAAAACAGTCCAAACTTTAAATGTTGAACTCTAATCACTCTTAAAAGCTAACTTATTTCAATCAAACGAACAATAATCCTTTATATTCCCGACTATTCGAATCATTACTGGCTGGCAACATCTGAAGTTAGAAGGCCTTGACGAACGAGATTTGCTAAACCTACTTTTCCCCCTCTTCAATACCCTCTGGACGACCACGTTCTAGGCCTTTTTCTTCAGCTCGTTCCAAGGCATAGTTATGTGCTAACAAGGCTTGTTCTTCGCGCATACGTAGTTGACTAAACATTTTCCTGTCCTCCTCGGACCAGCTTTTATAGTCCAGCAGTTGGTCTGCCCGACTGATGGCTCGCTCGGGTTCTTGGGTAAAGGGTTTGTTCCCAAAAAACTCTAACCACAGCTTGCGAACCTCGTCTTTGCTGGTTTCTCTGTATTTTTTTAATTCCAAGAATGCCATCTTGACCAGATGATTTTCCTGCCCATTGTTTGTGATGGTCTTACAACAGCGTCTCAAACTCAGCGACAGTCATACCCAATTGTTCACTAGCAACCTCAGCTGTCAGAAGACCTTGGCGGACCATATCTAGGAAGGCAAAGAGTTTTCCTTCTTCCCTCCCTTCAACTTTCCCACGTTCAAGTCCACGCTCCAGTCCCTGTTCAATACCTTGTTCAATCCCCTTAGCCCTAGCTGTTTCCAAGGCATAGTCCTGTGCTAACAAGGCTTGTTCTTCGCGCATACGTAGTTGACTAAACATTTTCCTGTCCTCCTCGGACCAGCTTTTGTAGTCTAGCAGTTGGTCTGCTTGGCTGATGGCTCGCGCTGGGTTCTGGGTAAAGGGTTTGTTCCCAAAAAACTCCAACCACGGCTTGCGAACCTTGTCTTTGCTGGTTTCTCTGTATTTTTTTAGTTCCAAGAACGCCATCTTGACTAGATGGTTTTCTTGACCGTTATTTGTGATAGTCTTACAAGAGTGCCTCAAACTCAGCGACTGTCATGCCTAATTGCTGGCTGGCTACCTCCGAAGTCAGAAGATGTTGGCGAACGAGATTTAGTAGCATAGACAGACTTCCTTCAACTTTTCCTCGTTCAAGACCCTCTGCACGACCACGTTCAAGGCCACGCTCTAAACCTTGTTCAATACCCTCAGCCCTAGCGGTTTCCAAGGCATAGCCCTGCGCTAACAAAGCTTGTTCTTCTCGCATACGTAGTTGACTAAACATCTTCCTGTCCTCCTCGGACCAGCTCTTGTAGTCCAGCAGTTGGTCTGCTTGGCTTATGGCTCGCTCGGGTTCTTGGGTAAAGGGCTTGTTGCCGAAAAACTCCAACCACGGTTTGCGAACCTTATCTTTGCTGGTTTCTCTGTACTTTCTTAATTCTAAGAATGCCATCTTTACTAGATGGTTTTCTTGTCCATTATTTGTGATGGTTAAGACTTCACCTGTAGTGTCCTCTCGCATACTGAAGCTGTGAAAAGCCAAATCATCTGAGAAGTAATTACTATCTACAATGGCAATAGCATAAACGGGTGCGATGTGTTTGTAACTCTGATGGGTATCACCTTCCCGTTGGCGAATTTTTTCTAGGTTTTGATTGACCTGACTGCACAGATAAGCCCACAGGCGATTGATGAAAAAATTCTGATGATGCACCTGAATTTCAATAATTACTTGCGTCCCATTATCTAGTTCAGCCAAAACATCTATACTAGTGTAAAAATCCTGTGCCGAGTACGGCAGGGAAGGTAATACGTGAATGTTGCTTCCCTCCAAAATCGTCACATTTTTGGCTGGCAAGTCCAGCATATCGCGGATAAATTGACAAGTGATTTCTGGATTGCTAAAGATTTTCTTAGCCACTAAATCATTGGTTGGGCTGATGCCCGGATGTCTTAGAATCATCCTTTTCCTCTCCTTTCATTATAGCACATTTTTAAATCTAGATTGGCTAGATTCACTGCTACTATCTATTTATTCGGAAAAGAGATGAAAAAAACCTGAGAATCATCTCAGGCTTGGTCATTAAATCTTTTTCTCAATACTGAAAAGTGGAGAAAGTGGGCGTTTTTCATGGATACGTACGATAGCATCCCCTAGGAGATGAGCGATTGAAATCTGTTCAATCTTATCAATCAAACGTTCTTCTGGCAGATAGATGGTATCCAAAACAACCAATTTCTTAATAGCTGATTTTTGGATATTGTCCATAGCAGGACCAGATAGAACTGGGTGCGTACAGCTTGCATAGACTTCAACAGCACCAGCTTCTGCAAGGGCATCTGCAGCGTGACAAATCGTTCCAGCTGTATCAATCATATCATCAATCAAGATACAAGTCTTGCCTTCGACCTTACCGATGATGTTCATGACTTCACTAGTATTCATCTTATCAACGCTACGACGTTTATCAATGATAGCGATAGATGTTTTCAAAAACTCTGCCAACTTACGAGCACGAGTCACCCCTCCATGGTCTGGGCTGACAACCACATAGTCAGAACCAACCATGCCACGACGCTCAAAATAATCCGCAATCAGAGGAGCTCCCATCAAATGATCCACAGGAATATCAAAGAACCCTTGAATCTGCGCAGCATGCAAGTCGATGGTCAATAAACGATCTACTCCAGCTACTTCAAGCATATTTGCGACAAGTTTTGAAGTGATTGGCTCACGCGCTCTCGCCTTTCTATCCTGACGTGCATACCCATAGTAAGGCATAACAACATTGACAGATTCTGCACTCGCACGCTTCAAAGCATCTACCATAATCAAAATTTCAAGCAGATTGTCATTTACAGGCGAACTAGTTGATTGTAGGATAAAGACGTGTTTCCCACGGATTGATTCTTCGATGTTGACCTGAATCTCTCCATCTGAAAATTGGCGAACACTTGATTTCCCCAACTCTATCCCAATCTCCTGCGCCACACGTTCTGCCAATTCTTTATTAGAAGAAAGGGCAAACAGCTTTAAATCAGAAAAAGACATGATTTCCTCCGGTATATATGTATCGCTTGTGCTTTTCACAAGATTTTTCCATCTACCATTGTAGCGCTTTTTGCACTATTTTTCAATCAAAAATAAAAGAAGGGCACCATATTTGTACCCCTGCATCATTCTTTTGAAAAATATTCTAGTTCATCAACTCATTGTGCTTCTCAACAAAGCGATAAGCCTGATAAAAACCATAGAGAGTAATGGCTGTAACTACTGGAATCGCTAGTGGCAACTCTGTCTCTAATTCTACAAAAGGAGAGTTAAACAAGAAGTGAGTTCCTAAGGCTAAACTTAGGAAGATAATCCCCTGTTTCTTTCCAACCTTCTGTCCTTTATAGGCTCTGTAAAGCAAGTAAAAACCCACTACAGCCAGACCTGAAAAAGTCCAGTGAGAGGCAATTCCTGAGATGATGCGCTCTAAAATTCTCGAAATGGTAAAGTCAAATCCCTCTGGCAAATCCGTACGAATATAACCAATATCCTCAATCATTTGGAATCCCAAACCAGAAGCAATCCCTAGTAAAAACAAAGATTTTAATTTTCGTACAGGAACCAAAGCCAAAACAAAGACAAGTGGCAACAATTTCAAGGGTTCTTCTACCAAAGGAGCCACAATAGCACTTTCAAAGGCATTTAAAAATGCACTATCTGGGAAAAGAACACCTAGTAAATCATGGATATAGGTATTCGTAAAGCTAGATAACCAGCCGGAAAGGAACATCCCACCCAATAAAGACAAAATCAGGGCATTCTTTGGCAATTCCCATTTTTTCCCAATACGGAAAAGGAAATAAAGAGCCGGAATCATGTAAAAGAGAGCTAGAAAGATAGAAACTCCCATTAGTCCATATTCCGCACCTGACATCGAACCGTCCGTATAGTAGATGGTTTCATACTGTAAACCAATACAGAGCAATAAAATAAAAATAAATAAAATACTGTTTTTCTTCATACACTTTCTTTCTAAATGAAGTATTTATAATTCTACGACTGTCATACTTCCTGTATCCACATCATAAATAGCACCAGAGATAATGACATCGTCTGGTATTAAGGGAGATTCGATAAGGGCTTGCATATCCTCTCGCACACTCTCCTCTATATCTTGGAAGGGCAAGAAGTCCTGGTCTGACACGTCGACACCCAGTTCCTCTTTCAAATACTCCTGAAAAGGACCATTTTCAAAGGTCTGAGCACCACAGTCTGTATGGTGCAGCACCACAATCTCTCTTGTCCCCATCTGTTGCTGGGAAATAACTAGCGAACGAATCATGTCCTCAGTCACTCGACCACCTGCATTCCGCAAGATATGAGCATCCCCAAGTGCCAAACCTAGAGCTTGCGCAACGTGCAAACGTGAGTCCATACAGGTCACAATGGCAACTCTTGTTTTGGGTTTAAGTGGCAGATTTAACTGCCCATGTAGGGCAACATAAGCCTGATTGGCTTGCATAAACTGTTCAAAATACGACATGATTCCCTCCTCGAAAATTTGATAGTCAAATATTTCTCCTATCTTATCATTTTTAAGAGGATTTGTCACAGATTAAGCAAAAACCTTTTTCAAAACTTCCTGAATCGTTGTCACACCAATGACCTGAATTTCCTTGGGTGGAGTGATTCCTGTCAAGGAATTCTTAGGTACATAAATCTTAGTAAAGCCCAGTTTAGCAGCTTCATTGATGCGTTGCTCGATACGATTGACACGGCGAATTTCTCCCGTCAAGCCAAGTTCTCCCACAAAACATTCCTGAGGATTGGTTGGCTTGTCCTTGTAGCTCGAAGCAATGGCAACTGCAACAGCTAAGTCAATAGCAGGCTCATCCAATTTTACACCACCAGCAGATTTGAGATAAGCATCCTGATTTTGCAAGAGAAAACCTGCTCGTTTTTCCAAGACAGCCATAATCAAGCTAGCACGGTTAAAATCAAGACCTGTCGTCGTACGCTTAGCATTTCCAAACATAGTCGGTGTCACCAAAGCCTGAACCTCAGCCAAAATAGGACGCGTCCCTTCCATAGTCACAACGATGGAGGAACCAGTCGCCCCATCCAAACGCTCTTCTAGGAAAACTTGACTCGGATTGAGTACCTCAACCAGACCACCCGACTGCATCTCAAAAATCCCAATTTCATTGGTAGAACCAAAACGATTTTTGACCGCTCTCAAAATACGAAAGGTGTGGTGGCGTTCCCCTTCAAAGTAAAGCACCGTATCTACCATATGCTCCAACATACGCGGACCAGCCAAGGTTCCTTCCTTAGTCACATGGCCTACGATAAAGATGGCAATGTTATTGGTTTTGGCCAGCTGCATAAGTTCAGCCGTTACCTCACGCACTTGAGAAACAGACCCCTGCACCCCTGAAATCTCAGGAGACATAATGGTCTGGATGGAGTCAATAATGAGAAAGTCTGGATGGATGCGCTCCACTTCAGCTCGAACACTCTGCATATTGGTCTCTGCATAGAGATAAAACTCGCTATCAATATCTCCCAAACGCTCTGCTCGTAGCTTAATCTGCTGGGCAGACTCCTCCCCACTGACGTAGAGAACCGTACCCACTTGGGACAACTGGGTTGAGACTTGTAGGAGAAGGGTTGATTTCCCGATTCCAGGATCCCCACCGATGAGGACGAGACTTCCCGGTACCACTCCGCCTCCAAGTACACGGTTGAATTCCTCCATCTCCGTCTTGGTTCGATTGACGTTGATTGAAGTCACCTCAGCTAGTTTCATGGGCTTGGTTTTCTCACCTGTCAAGGACACACGCGCATTCTTTACCTCGGCAACCTCAATCTCCTCGACAAAAGAAGACCAAGATCCACAGTTGGGGCAACGTCCCAGATATTTAGGGGAATTATACCCACAATTTTGACATACAAATGTCGCTTTTTTCTTTGCGATGATAAACCTCTTTCTATATCTCTAACTCACACTCAATCACTTGGCAAAAATCAATCTTCTCATTTGGTACAAACTGGCGCATGAGCATTCGATGAGCAACAACTACCACAGTCTGGTGTTCTCGATACTTAGACATACATTCTAGAAAACGAGACTTCATTTCCGTAGCTGTCTCATATTGAATAGGACTATTAGGAAGTAACTCCCCATTATTTTCTAGAAACATAGTACGAGCTTTTTCAAAATTATCTGTTCCACTTTCATAGACCTGCCATTCATGCAATAATGGCTCCACTCTCAAAGGAAGTCCCGTAGCACAAGCCACATAAGAAGCCGTTTCTAAAGCTCTTGTGACTGCAGAAGATACGATTATTTCTGCTGAAGAGAGGAAATGATCTTTGCTCAGTTCCTGAGCTTGCTGCCGTCCCTTCTCAGACAAGGGTGCCAAATCTATCCCAAATCCCGTATAAGAGCGCTCCTCTAACTCACGGTAATCTGGCTCTCCATGACGTACAAAGATAATTTTCATCCTAGTGCCCAGTCGATCCAAATCCACCAGTCCGCACGCCGTCTGCCGCATCTCCATCTGCAATTAAGAAAGGAGCAAAGACAGCCTGGACAACACGTTCTCCAACTTCAAGAACAACTTCTTGATCTGTGATATTCTTCATCTGCGCAAAAATATGCCCCTCATTCCCAGGATTTCCATAATAATCCCCATCAATGACCCCAACTGAATTAATTAAAACCAAACCCTTCTTACGAGGGTTTGAAGAACGATCATAGAGGTAGAGAACCTCAGTCGGCTGCATATAAGCCTTAACCCCTGTCGGAACCAAGACAATCTCTCCTGGCGCAATAACTGTGCGCACTGCAACCTTTAAATCGTAACCAGCCGCATGCGCTGTCTCACGCTTTGGCAATAAATTTTCATCTGTAAAAGTCGAAACCAATTCAAAACCACGAATTTTCATAATTTTCTCTTTTCTACTATCATTTATTCTAGATTATTCTATCTTATTTATTCGGAAAAAGCACGAAAAAAAGAGCACACAATTCAAATCGCTTAGGGCTGCTGGATTCCTCCCCTGACCCGCTTCACGCAGAACTGTTGCTCCACTATTTATTATATCACATTCCTATTCATTTTAAAAGCAAAATTATTTTTTCCGTCTATTTCTAAAAAAGTCCTGCATAATAGCTGCGCATTCATCTTCCAAAATTCCTATTTCAACCTCCACACGATGGTTGAGACGCTCATCTGTCAAGATATCGTACAAACTTCCAGCAGCGCCAAATTTCTGGTTTTTAGCCCCATAGACCACGTTTGGAATACGGGCGAGTCCAATCGCCCCACTACACATGACACAAGGCTCAATGGTCACAAAAAGCGTGCAATCCAGCAAGCGCCAGCTCTCCTCATTCAAGTTCGCATTCTCTATTGCCATAATCTCCGCATGCATAACCGCTCGCTGCAATTCCTCACGCGCATTATGCCCACGACCAATGATTTCCCCATCTTTGACAATCACACAACCAATTGGAATTTCATCGTGTTCTAAGGCAATCTCAGCCTCTCTCAAAGCCTCCCTCATAAAGATTTCTTTTTCTTCAAGCGTATAATCCATCTCTTTTCTCTTTTCCTACTTATCGATTTTATTATTATATCATGAATCCCAACACAAAAAAAGCCACCGAATGCGGTGACTCTATAGGGAGATTATTATGAAAAAGGTAAAATAAAATCTTATTAAATCAACGCTCTTGGAGGGTGTCCCCGCCAATTCCCCGACCTCTGGACAAGGTCTATTTTTTTGAAAAAATTTTAAAAAAACTTCATCAAAACCATTGACATTATACAACTTTAGTTGTATAATGGATACATAAGGTTAAGGAGGAAACCTTAGACAAGGAAACTAGTAGAAAGGAAAACAAAATGTTTAAGTTCAAAAAGAAGCCACTCAAAGTAAAAACAAATAAGCTAGTAGTCAAAATAAACTTATTTATAATCAGCTTTGAATGGCACTTAGAAATTGGATAGTGAGAAATCACTATCCACCCCTTCGGGGGTGTACTTAAATTATAACAGGAAAAACAATGAAAGTAAATCTAAAAATTAGAAAAACCACCAAGCGTGAAAAAGTTGAATTTATTATTGGACTTCTTCTACTCCTATTTGCAGTTTGGTATTTTATGAGGTAATATATGTCAGTAGATATTAAAGCTATCCGCTGGCTTTTAGACAACGCCACAGCCTATGCTATCAGCAAAAACTGTGGCGTATCTATTCAGGCCGTAGATAAGTATAAAAACGGTGTATCAGATATTATGAACATGCGTTTAAAACACGCTATCAGCATGACTTCTTACGCCCATACACTACAAGAAAAACAGTGAGTGCCATCACTGTTTTTTCTATTTTGAGCAAACAAAAAACCGCAAGCTATTGCCTGCGGTTGGTGTAATCTAATTTGAAAGTCTTTCTGTTTTTATTTTTCTTCTTTTGGTTTATCAACTATAGTGATAAGCCCGTCTGGTTCGGTTTTGAAGGCTGGGTCTGTGTGAAGTTCACCGTTCGCCTTCAAATAGTACCAGCCATCGCCTGACTTAATGAACTGTTTAGATAGCATATAACCATCCTTTTCTTCCATAAAATACCAAGTTTCTCGGTATTTTACCCATCCAGTGGCCATACGACCGTCTGACTTGAAGAAATACCAGCGATGGTTAAGGAACATCCAGCCTGTGACCATAGCGCCACGTTTATCAAGATAGAACCAGTCTTTACCATCGTTGAACCAACGGTTGATTAGGCAGTATCCACGTTCATCGAAGTAGAACCATTCGTTGTTGATTTGCTTCCATGAGTTCGTAGGATAAGAACCATCTGACTCCTCCCACCACCATCCTGTGCTGTTGCGTTTCCAGCCAGCTTCAGATAGGCCACCTTCGATGTCTTTCTTGAACTGCTCACGACTGATACCCCATTTGGCCAGATAAGGGTATGGATCCACATGATCGCTTGCATTTCGCGGCTGGTTATACGTACAGTATTGGTGCGTCTTAATTCCAGCCAAGCTATCAGAATCCAGCGTTTTCGGAATCCCTGCTTCATCGGCAAGGTTCCGCAGAAGCTCAACATAGAGCTTGTAATCGCGCATGAATTCTTCTTTTGTGCTATGACTTTCAATCAGTTCAACTTGTCCGTATCCTTCAACGTTCCAGCCACCTCCTACGTCATAGGCTCCCATGTCTGTATACCAGGTCTGCATTACACGGCCGTTCCCAACAACGTGGGAGAAGAAACCTGAATCAACAGGACGGCGCATGTGGTAGTCTGCTTCATTTTGAGCTGTTGAGTTTGGATTACCAGTTGAATGAGCATGAATCTGACGATATGGTTGCTCCCCCACTTGTGGTAAGTCAGTTCTTAGTCTACTTGTATCAATATCCATCGTTTAATCCTCCTTTGGATTCTCATACTCAAGTGCTTGCTTGCTGTCAGTCAGACCTTTAGTTGTCGGATCTGGAATGATATTTAAGATGTTTACAATCGTTAATCCTACAAGGTAAGGGTTCGCAAAGAATTTGCCAAGCAAGTCTAAAATGACTCCCCAACTGACCAAATCTTCTAGTTTGAGATTAAAATATGCGAGAATTGGCAAAGCTAGTGCGAATGCCACTCGCAATAAGAATGTTTTATTTTTTAAGTTGAATCGTACTTTCCAGTTAATCATGTGCATTTCTCCTTTTATTGTTTGTTTTGAATTAAATTTTTAAGCTCTCTTACGTCTTCACCAAGCGATTTCACTTGCTCAGCTAGTACTAAGATAGCCTTATTCTGTTCATCGTGGTTATCGAGCCGCTTGTTGGCTGATGTCTTGAATTCGTTCAGATTTTCGATATCTTTCTCTAAAATCGTAAGACGATTCTCTTGTTTGGTTGCTTTATCTTTCATCGAAAAATAAAGACCAATCACAGGGATAAGGGTGATGAAGATCTGTACGAGAAATCGTTCATATCCTGGCATATACACCTCCTATTCCTTCCCTTCAAATTTCCAAGCAACACCAGTTCCGTTTTGTTCCAGAGTACCATTCGTCACAAATTCGCTGACAGGTTCGCCGTTGTAAGTAAATTCCTTGTTAAGCTGAACCAAGATGCGCTTGCCTTCACCATTCACTTCAACGTGCTCAGGGTCTTCAATGGTGATTAGATCGTGTGGTAAGTAAGTCTTACCAACTTCAGCTAGTGGAATCAACTCAACCAGATCTTTGTAAGTCGTTCCATACTCAATATTCTTGCTCATGACAGAGTTCAAAACAAGAACATGGATGACCTTTTGGTTCACCTTTTCATTCTCTTCAGTTTGCTTGATGACTTGAGCAAGTCTGTCCTGCTCGCTCTTGTTGTGCACAATCTGCTGCTCAGCTTGTTCAAGCTGTGCCTGTGTTTTGACGATGGCACTGCCCGGATCTAGTTCAGCTTTTAGGATATCAAGCACCGCTTGAATCAAGACATCTTCTGATTCATTTGTACGGTCTCCGGGGAATGATCGTGAGTTAGTGCTGTAGCGGTTGCCTTCTGATAGTTGAATTTCTACAACGGTCTCAACGTTTGAGCCAGAAATTCTTAAGTACGGTCTTGTTGATAAATTATAGCCATTGATTGCCATGTCTATTCTCCTTCTGCTGGTTTAGTTTGTTCATCAAGCAGAGCTTCCAGCTCATCCACTAGTGCTTGAAGTCTTTGATTCTCTGCAACTTGCTCATTCAACTGGATACTCAAGAGATTACTTGTAATCATTGAATTTGTTGAGGCTGTTGACATTTCACTAATTGTCATTTGTAAGGCTTGGTTAAGCTGTTCTGCGTTCATTTTCTAAGTTCTCCAATCTTTGTGTTAATATTTTATTTTCAAGAGCAAGCTCCTGAATAGCTTTAAGTGCGATGTTTGTTAGTCTGAGATTGTCCAGATTCAACGTGTCTCCGTTCTCGTAAACAAGCGTAGGATCCACTGCTTTGACCTCTTGGGCAATCAAACCAATCTTCGTGTGTGCTTGTTTCTGTCTATCCTCTTGCTTCTTCCAATCGTATTCCTTGAATTGGAATTGATGGATATAGTCAAGAGCCTTGTGCTTGCAATTCACAATATTCTCTTTCAGACGTCTATCCGAGAAATGCTTATTGACTATAGTCCACAAACTGTACGCTTTACCGTTATAACTATAATAAATATCATTTCCTGAGCCACCAAAATCAAGAGAGACATTGTTTGAATTCCAAAAACCAATAGTAGCTGTTGTTCCCCCGTTGATGCTCCCTTTCCCAGTCCTCATCCAACCAATTCCATTCGCTTTAATATAACCTTCAACTGTTAAAAGAAATTCAGTTGTTGGAGTTGCGGTATTTCCTCTTGTAAAATCAGAATCTTTATAGACAAAAAGACCGTAAGGGACATTCTCGCCACGACCATAAGAGCCAATGAACTGGACACCCAATCCATCTTTTGCATTATAGTTTCGTGGAACGTTAATCTGTAAACCACCATTCACTGTATCAAATGAGCCATAAGAGCCTAGTTGAATTTGGGTATGACCTGTTAAGGTTCCACCATAAATGCTGGCCCCTCTAATGGTCCCACCGTAAATCCTATCACCGCTTAAAATACCTGAGCGGACTTGACTTGCATCAATCGCAACACTCTGAACACGGTTAATGAATGCTTGCTTAGCAAAGAGTTGGCTCAAGTAAGCCTCGTTTGCGACAAGCTTATTGAAGAAAGCCTGGTCAACCTTCAGTTTTTCAGCTGTGACAGCTTCAGCATCTAATACAATCGTAGTCACCGAACCAGCTTCAAAATTGGCCGTTTTCAGCTTGTCAACCATAGCCGACTTGATAACTGCTTTATCAATCAGAGTCTCACCAGTTATATGAGTCAACTTACCAACGAAGCGGTTATGTCCATTGGCGCCAAGATTAATTCCTGAAATCAAATCACCTGCACTGTTGATGTTTTGAACCGACCATGAGTCAGCAAGCTGCCTTTGGACTGTTTTTAGACCTTCATTCTTAGATACCTCAACCTGGAACAGCTGATTGGTCATAGCCATACGAGCAACCTTATCTGCAATTCCATTTTCAGTATTGCCCAGAATACGCTCATATAGCTGACTGGTTTCCTTCACACGCTGGAAATCGGATTGATTCGCCTTCCCAGAAAGTAGAGATGATATATCTGTGAACCTGCCATCTACTGCTGTTTTGTAGTTGGCAATCTGAGTGGCAATTGATCCATTTTGTGGGTTGATAATCGCTTCAAACCTACGCTCAAGACCTCTCACATCTTCCTGATAGGTTGATTTACCGACAAAATCACGATTGACCAGCTCACGGACTGCTGTCGCTTGTTTAGCACTCTCTTCGCGAGTGTAACGCTGTAGAGATTCCTGTCGCTGACCGTCTTTATTGACATATTCCTGAATAGCTGATAAATCAGTTCGCAACCCCTGAGCTGTCCGCTCAAAGGTAGCCTTAGCTTCTGTGATGAGACCATCAGTGTCTTCGATTGCTGGGCTCCAGTCTGTTGCTAGAGTGCCTTTTTCAAATTTAATCCTACGCACAGAATAGTTATTGTTTCCAGCGTAATCGTATAAAGCCATTTCTCCCCTCGAATAACGAGGGTCGTCGTTCGAAAAGATAACTGGACCTGTGAACGTGAACCGTTGCCATTCTTTGCTTGGAGTGATATTTGCACTAGCTTTCAGACCGAAGCGGTTATTTTGATAGTGATAAAAAAGTAGAGGGCGAATTTCGCCACCTTCATTAATTTTTAAATCAAACGATAAAGTCCATGTTTCACCTACATTTTCTTGAGTAAGGTATGGATGTAAGGGAATGGAGAAGAAACGTGTACTTGTTCGAATCTTCTCGGAGTCTCGATAATAATTCCGACCTCCAACCCGTAAGTTTGAAAATTCTTCTCGCAATTTCCCAGCTTCGGCCACAACTAAGGTCTTATCTGCCTTGTCCTTGGTTGAGTTCAGGATTTCCTGACGAATAGAACCAGCTCGCACCTCAAATTCAGCCATACTCAATGTCTGATCCAGCTTGTTCTGCATGTTTGTCTCAAGACTCTTCACAGACTGCCGGATATTCTCAGCAGTCACGTTGAGTGCGCTGATATCCGCTTTGGTTCTCAATCCTTCAGTCAAACGCCTCACTCCAGCATCAAGCGCATCAGCGCGCTGTTTGAAGTTGGATTCGACGGCTGAAATCTGACCATCAGTGTCTTCGATTGCTGGGCTCCAGTCAGTAGCTAGAGTGCCTTTCTCAAGTTTAATTCTACGAACGGAATAGTTATTATTTCCACCGTAGTCATACAAGGCCATCTCTCCCCTCGAATAACGAGGGTCATCGTTTGGAAAAACAACTGGACCTGTGAACGTAAATCGCTGCCATTCCCTGCTTGGAGTGATGTCAGCACTAGCTTTCAGACCGAAGCGATTTGTTTGATAGTGATAAAAATGTAGAGGACGAATCTCGCCCCCTTCATTTATTTTTAGATCAAACGATAAAGTCCAAGTCTCCCCGACATTTTCTTGGGTAAGGTATGGATGTAAAGGAAACGGGAAGAAACGCGTACTTGTTCGAACCTTCTCAGAATCTCGATAATAGTTTCTACCACCGACCCTCACACTCGCTATCCGACTAGCCAGCTCCTCAGCTGTCTGCACAAGCTCAGATTTGCTGGCTTTACCATTAGCTAAGTTTGTCAGTTCTGACAGTCTGCGAGTCGTCGTCTCCTCATACGTCGCTTGCGCTGACTTCACACCAGCCAGTTCTTTTTTTGTCTGAACAAGTGCTTCAACTTGCTTGGCAATCTCAGCTTCAGCCTGTGCCTGCTTCGGTCGAATATCGTTCGCGATAGTCTGTTTCAGGGCATCTATAGCGCCTGACAAAGTCGTCTGAGCGCTCGTAGCCTGAGACTTGAACGCTTCAAGTTTAGCGATAGAGTCCAACCCAATCCGCTTGGCTTCCTGTGCAAGCAGGGTACTTGCGCCAGCGTTTCGCAAGGCTTCTTCAGCCCTGCGTTTGGCTTCTTGTAGAGGGCCACTGTTAAAACTATTGAAGCGCTGGTTGATATTGTCAGAGAGTTCTTGCTTGACTTCTTCAGCTTTAGCTCTAGTAGCATTCAACCCATCTTCGAACTCGTTCTTCAGTTCTTCAGTTTTACGGTCAAATGCAAGGTCAGCATTCTTGAGTTCTCTGGCTAACTGCCTTTCAAAATCATCTTGAAGTTGTTGAGCTTCACCCTTGACGGCATCACTCACCGCGTTACCTATCGCATTCGCAAGACCTGACTTGAACTGCCCAAAACCAATTGTCTTCAATTTTTTGCCCATTGGTGAGTAGGTATACTTAGTAATCTTCTTGCGCACGTCAAGGTTATATTGCTCATGAAAGATACTCACGACATCGAACATCTGAACAGGAACGTCACTCTGGCCGACAACCTCAATTTCAAGACTATCTTCCATCATGTCACAGAGCGATGTTCGATAATACTGCTCACCGTATTTTCGAAGGCTTGCTTCATCCTTCACATCCTGGTCGTTTACCTCAATCACATCTTCGTAGATTTGACTGTACTTGTTAATGAGTGGACTATCAATAGTAACTGTGAAGGTGCGATCAGGAGCTTTCTCTCCCTCACCCTTGACAGTCGTCGTGAAAGTAATTCGAGTCTTCAAAGACTTGGTAGAGGTCTTGTGCTGATAGCTAGACAGGTTTTTCTTATACATAAAAAGCGATTCATTTTCTGAACCGCCATTTTTTAATAAACGAACCTGATAGCCATGTCGCACAAGGTCACCACCCCATTGACCGATGATTGAATGCTTATCTTTCGCGAAGGCTTCCATAGCATTCTTAGAACCTATATTGAAGGTATGTCTATCTTCAATATCAGAGAAGAATGAGAACGGATTGTCACGAGTAATCGCGCCAGCAAAACGACTGAGAGCAGTTGAGCCAGTCTGCCTATCCAAAGAGATTGTATTGACCACATAGTTATTCAAGAGAGTGAATACTTGGTTCGCATAGACTTGAATATAGCCGTGCTTCTTCTCAACCTCAAAAATCACAAAATCCTGTTCACCGTGAAGATCATCAGCCGTTAGAAAAGTCTCTTCCTTCAACTTCTCCCACAATGGATCGGATGTCGGAAATCGGAAGCTCAATTGGTAGGTGCTATTATCCTCTTGAACAATTTCATCAGAATAGGCAGCATTCAGAGGCATATTCCCATTTGTTAAAAAAATCAAATCTTATACCTCCAATTTGGTCGAATAGTAATTTTTCGGACGGTTCCAGTAAATGAAACACCAGTCTTACCAGTTGGGATTTCGAGAAAACCTCCACGCTTACGAAGTGTGTTCTGAACTGCTCCGGTTGCGTTATAGATGTTTTGCTTGCCTTGTCTACAGTCGATTGTAGCCTTGGTCTTAATCGTAAGATACATGGTCTTACGGCCAATTGTAAGAGAGATGTCACCATCTCCCTCAACCTCAATGATTGGTTCAGAATAAATCGTCCCAAGATTAGTGATTGTACCAGATGCAGTCAGAACCACAGGTTCTACGCTCTTCTGATATCTGAATGGTTGCATTTCTAACTTGATTTCTAACTTCCAAGCATGATTCCCAAAAGGTTCAAAACTAGCAGTCACAAAGTTAGCATAAAACAATGAGCCAAGCTGATAGCTAAATTCCAAAACGTTATCATTCGATTGAAACTTATCAAGAATACTTGAAATCTCAACCATTTTTTTAACGTATAGAATGAAGGTCCTTTCGTAACTGTCGAAAGAACCGTCTAATACACGATAACTGCCATTGACTCCATAAAGGTCAGCCTTCTCTCCCTTCGGCTTAGCAGCCTCCACCTTCCCAAAATCTGTCACATCACAACCAGGAAGGCTGGATGTATTAAAACCGTTGATGATCATATAATCCATTAAATTCCTCCCCTCGCATAAATAGCACCGTGTTGTTCATAGGTTTTGATTGAGATAATGTCATTGTCCAGATAAACGTCTGACGATTTTTCAAGGATAGCAGTAAGGATCTTCTCCATACTTGCTCTCAGAATCGCTATCTCAGACACGGTTTTATTTTCATGTGCTTCAAATTGAGCTGATGGCATAGCCAACTGAGCCTCAAGACTTTTAGTCACGGACGCAGAGGAATTCAGATCCAGATGATCTCCTGAAAATACGTCAGATATTTCTCCAGCCATGCCTCCGACCGTTTGTTTGACCTCCTTAAATTGGTCTTGCAATCCTTGGTCTAACCCTTTCATGATTGCAGTACCAGCAGGAATCAAAAGTTTACGGTCATATTCGATCGGTCCTTTGTGGTCACGAATCCAGCTAGCAATGCCACCAACAAAATTTGTGACAGAGGACCACATAGACTGCAAACCATTCAAGAAACCTTGTAAGATTGCTTGTCCTGCACTATACAAATCAATATTCCACAATTGATTGAAGAATCCAGTTACATTACTTACAAGACTAGATACCGCATTAGACATAGTGTTCCATGCGTTCTGTGCTCCAGACACAAGACCATTGATAATACTTAGAACACTAGACGCTAGAGAACTCCAAGCATTGCTTGCCGTTGACTTAATACCTTCCCACAAACTTGATAGGAAGTTCATAAAGCCATCCCAGATATTTTGAGCTTCCTGCACCAAACCTGTGATTAGACTTATTACAGTAGATTTTATCCATTCCCAAGTCGATGAAGCAGCCGACTTGATAAATTCCCAAATCGCAGATAAGGCAGCCGAAAAGTTTTCAAAAACAGCAATACCATACCCTACGATAACATCTACGACTCCAGAAAAGTAGGTTTTAATACCTTCCCAAATCATAGAGATACTATTTTTAATACCTTCCCAGATTAGAGAAAGATCAGCCCCCAGCTGGTTGAAATTCCCTGTCACAAGGTCGATGATGATGAGAATAGCACCCAAGAAAATAGACTTGATGAATTCCCAAGCGCCTTGGAAAATCATCTTAATCCCTTCCCAAATTTGAGTAAGACCATCGGAAATATTGTTCCAAATATTCATGAATCCATCAATGAACGGTTGAACAATAACCATCACTGCTGTTGTGATAGCTGTCCATGCCACAGATGCAGCTTCTTGAATACTTACCCATAAATCAGAAAAGAATGTTACAACAGCATTCCACATCGCCTTTAAAGACTCAACATAAGCATTCCATGTTGTAACAACTCCATCCCACAATGTGCTAGCACCCTCAGAGATACCAGACCAAAGACCGACAAAGAAATCAGCAATCCCCTGCCAAGCCTGCTTGATCCAATCCACAAAAGATGACCAAATTTGCTGACCAGTTTCTGTTTGTGTGAAGAACCATACAAGACCTGCAGTCAATGCTGCGACTGCCGTTACGATTAGGCCAATCGGATTTGCAGATAAAACCGCATTAAAGATACCAAACGCTCCACTTGCTCCCATGGTTGCAGCCGCATTCGCTGCCTCTGCGGTAGTGAGTGCACCGGTTCTTACGAACTGAGCTAGCATTAAGCCATTCGTAATAGCTAGAGTTGCATTCCTGATTGTTTCAATTCCTTTTGTTACTGCTAAGACAGCTTTATATCCTGCCCATGCACTCGTAATACCAACAACAGCCGATTTTAAGGCATCTAATGCAAGAGGTGAATCTTTTAACCAAGAGGTAAATTTGCTAAGACTTTCAGAGGCATCTCTGATAAAACCTGTGATACTTTCAAAGGCAATGCCTAGCAAATTCACTCCCTGCTCTCCGTCTTTAATCCCTAACAGATCTCCAACGAAATCAACAACAATGCTTGCTACATTGCCAGCAACAACCCCAATGTTCTCAAAAGTAACTCTAATATTGTCTGCGATGTTGACAATTTGATTAGCAGCACCCTCGCTAAATCCAAGCATGGTCAGGATATCAATGTTATCTTGCTTGCTCAATGATCCAAAGATCATATCAAAGAAGGTTTGAAAGATACCTGTCACTCTCGATAGTTGACTATAGACTGCACTTCCAAAAGCATCCCCAAAAAGCTGAGAAGCAATCTCGCTAATCCCTTCAGTCAAAACCAAGCCAAGGCCAGAAAAAATATTTCCAACCATTGGTAAAAAATTATCAAAGAGAAAGGTAGATGTTGTTTTAAGCAAAGCATGTAGAGAAGGTAGGATATTCTCTCCTAGCGCTAACTTTCCAAGTACATTCTGAGCGGCTGCTTTCATGGATTCAAAAGAACCACTAAAAGTAGATGCCGCCTCTTTCGCAGTTGTACCAGTGATGTCTAGATTTTCTTGGATAGCATGGATGGCACTATAAACATCTGAGAGGTTGTTAATGTCGTACTTAACACCCGTCAACTTCTGAGCGTCATTCAAAAGACGCTCCATTTCTTGTTTTGTACCACCATAACCAAGCTTCAGGTTGTCCAGCATCGTATAATTCTGCTTTGCAAACCCTTGATAAGCCATCTGAATACTCTCCATCGATGTTCCCATCTTATTAGCATTATCTGACATATCAATCATGGCCATGTTTGCTGTTTCAGCAGCTTTATTAGTGTCTCCACCAAGAGATTGCAAGAGGCTAGCTGAGAAGCCTGTCACATTTTCCATGTAGGCATTAGCTGACAAACCTGTTGTTTTGTAGGCCTCATTAGCATATCCCTTTACCTTGTCAGCAGAACCCTTGAAAAGAGTTTCAATACCTCCGAGCGATTGCTGAAGCGCTGCTCCTTCACTGATAGCTGACGAAAATGCCTTGCCAATCCCTGCCGCTGCAATAACTTTCGTCATAACACCAACAAGACTAGAACCTAATGACTGTCCAGCACTTTGTCCTGCTGCACTCGCTTCAGGATTGAGGATTGATTGGATTTTACCAGTAATGCCTCTAGCTGATGGTATCAATTGTACATAAGCTTGTGCTATTTCTGTCGCCACTAATCCTCACCTCCTATCTTTTCTAGAATTTGCTGACGATATTCTTCAAAGTCCTCACCAGAATCAAAGATCATCTCCTTACTTTCTTTAGCTTTAGTTTTACCTGTCAGCTCCTCTGCAACCATTAATGGTTTGTTGATTCCTTTCTGACCGTCTGTTGTTTTAAACCACACAAGAGCAGAAAGCCTATCAAGCACGCCTGCAAGTAAAAAGGTTTCAAAAGGAACTTTGCTATTGGTCATTGCTAGTTTGATCCTTGAATCATCTCTCAAACCAAAAGCAAAAATAGCTACCTGGTCAGCAGGTAACTGTCTGTAATCAAAAATCCCATATGTTTCAGCTAAATCACAAATAAGAGCATCTTCATCTGTTTGAATCATTCTAGCAAGGATCGCTATTTTTTTAACTGGTTCTGACTTGTGAAAATCTCACTAATTTCTGCTCCCATTTTATCCAAAGGAACAATGCCATCCGCAGTCCGCACATGGTTTTTCAAATCTTCTGATTTGTCACCAAGCATAAGTTTGACTACTTTTGGTAAAACTGCCGGATTTGTATCTACTTCTGCAATAACTTCAAGTAACTCATAGTTTTCCAAGCGCTCTTTTGTGATTTCAAAAGCAAATCCGGTTGAAGTCACACCACGGATTGTTTTAATCTGTGGAGTTGCTCCGTTATTTTTTTTCTTACGATTTCGTCTTGACATAGTTAAGCTCCTTTGATGTATTCATAGTGTGTGTCGTCAGCAGCGTTAGGGAAGGCAGTTACTGTCGTACCATATCCGAGAACACTTCCATCGTTATAAGTGATTTCATCGATGGCAGTTACTTTTCCTGAAGGGATAACAATACGTTTAAGTACACCACCTTTTAGAACCGTTTCGATTACAAGGCAATGATGTGGCAATTCTTTTGAATTTGCCTTAATCTTAATCCCTGTTGACAAATCCCCAGATACATTATCTGAACCATAAACTTCCTTCAAAACATCCACATTCAACGCCTCAATCAGCATATATTTGAACGTATCCACCTTCTCCTTTTGAACGGAACTAACAACGACACCACCCCAAGCTTTGATATTTTCAGATTCTGGAGAGTTGCTATTAGTCATACCGTCTTCTGAAATATACCCCAGTGATTTAAACGCAACATCTAGTTTTGTTGTTGCATCTGTAGGTAATGGAGTCCCTATTGGAGCGGAAAAAACCGCACCGCCAATTTTAGGTTTTGCAGTCGTTACATTTGCTTCTGTTGCCATTTATTTTCTCCTTTTTAAAAGTAATTAATATCAAATACGGCTTGATATCGATATTGTTTTGTTTCAGTGTCCGTAAAATTGTAATCACTGTTCAGGTGGACACCACAGATTGAATCTAATTCAATCAACCCTTTTACAGCTTTTTTCACTTTCACATTAAGCTCTGCAGCCTTCTGCATAGTTGGGCCATAACTTTGGAAAGCAAAGGTCGCACTACCAGAATGATTCCGCTCCTTACCACCAGTTTTTTGAATAATGACAAAGCTATCGGGAGCTTCAGCTTCGTGCTCAAAAAATGACGGTACATCTAAATGACCGTCAAGATATTTCTTGATAATAATTTCAATCATCTAATGCACCGCCTTCAACAAAGTGTTATTTTTCAAATTATCCCTCTTCGCTTTTCGCGTAGCTGGATAAATCATAGCATTGACCCTTGTCTTACCAACGTGGCTATCTTGTTCATAGCCAGGACCACATCTTTTTTTAATGACCGTTGCTTCTTTGTTCAGAATATCCTGAATCTCTTTGGATTTCAAAAGAGATCCTACACCCGCACCGATAAGCTTGACTTTTGTATTACTCATACGCTTCAACCATCACTTTCTTATTCCATTCCAGAGGCATCATGGCTTCAATGCCTTCTAAGGGAATGCCAATCGTGCGCCATTTGCGCCCAAAGAAACGAACCTCACGGTCTTTCCACTCGTTCTGATCGCCTTTTGGGATACCCAGCGTATAAGCAGCCTTCTTTCCAGTCAAATTAAGCTGATTGGTGACATCTTCTGTCGAAGACGGAACAACCAGGACATTTTCTACTTGAATTTCTTTATTCTCATAGATAGGATGGCCAAAGTCATCCTTTCCATTCTTGGCTTTTCCAATCAATGTTACAGTAATTCCTTTAATCCGTCCCATAGATATCAATCACCCCATATCTTTGCTTTTTGAGACCCAGACGTTTCAATTCTGAATCCTTGATAAAGAGACCACCGCCAGGAACTAGATAAGAACCACTGAAGGAATAACCTAAAGCAGACTCAGCCACCTGAGTCATTGGTTCCTGATCAGTTGAGGTCATCAACGTGCGAGCTACCACATCAACCGTGACGGACTTAACGACCATAGCAAAAGATGGGTCAGTAGCCACCAACCCATCTAAATCCTTGCCAACTTTTTTAGCTTCAACACGAAGAGAATGAGAAACAACTTCCAACAGCGCCTCGGCTCGTTTTTCCTCATCGAATTTCAACGCTCGCCACAATTTTTTCAAATCTTCGACTGTTGCAAAGTTTTCCATCTCAATCACCCTTCATTTGCGATTAGTAAATCAAGCAGAGTAGATTTATTTGCCTTGCTATCATACTCAACACCCAATTCATCAAGTTTCGCCTTAATTTCTGGAACAGTAAGGCGATATTCGTCCTTGAATTCACTAATAGGAACCCAGTCACCTGCCAATTCACTGTCTGTTTCAATTGTTACTAAGGTTTCTTTGTTAATATATTCCATATTAAGCCTCCACACGAGCAAATGCCTGCTCGTCAAGAATTCCCCAACCTACATACACTTCTGTACGCAAGCAAACTTCGCGATAGCGTTTCAAGTCACGGCCAGCACCGTCCGGATCACCGTATTTAATGATTTCAAGAGGAATTTCATCTGCATATCCCCATTTTACAGCATTTTCAAAATCACCAACGATAACATGGTCTTTTTTAGCTGAGTTTGCAACAGTTGTCAATGTTTTATTGACATCTGACTTCATTCCATAAAATGAATCTGGGTTTTGACCAAAACGGTATTCAGGATATTGGACTACCCCGTTTACCTTAATTTTTCCAAGTGCAGCCCCTGCAGCCGGAGACAATGCGATCCCATTCACTTCGCAATCATTTGCTGTGACAGTTGCAACAGCAGCATCAATGTTTTCATCAATTTTATCTGCTTCATAGGTAACCACATTTCCTGTAATCAAACCATCAAATGAGTTTGTGGCTTTGAAAGAAGCATCTGTCATTGATTTTGGTTCAAGGCCATGAAATGAAGCGATATCAATTGCTTGTGCAACTTTTTTAGCCAAGCCATCAATAAAAGATTTTAGGTAAGATAATTGTTTTTCTTCTGAACAATGTACAAATTCCTCAGATACCCGTGCTTGATAAGTAATCAAAATAGGTTTGATTACTTTCGGTTTCATAGTTGCATTTCCAGCATTTGAAGGATTACCTTCACCTACAATTTCAGCATTTCCTTCGAGATTGAATACAAATGTTTCCGTCCCCGAAAACGGAATCGGTTCTTGAGTAGTAAGTTTTGCAAGAGTGGAATGCCCCTTTACCTTACTAAAAATATCTTGTACTGTTTCGACTGGGAAAAGATCCCCTGTTTGTAGTGTTGCCATAAATTATTCTCCTCTCATTTTATGCAACATTCCTTTCAATGCTGCATCTTTGTCATCAATTGAGCTAGGCTCCTTTGTTCCAAGCGGGTAAACTTGTTGAGATTTCTTCATAAACCCAGCCAAGCGCTCCGCATCTGCTTTGAAGCTCTCTTCATCAGTTCCCTGCAAACGGTCTGCAAGGTCGTAAGGCAATCCATATTGCAAAGCCACACGAGTTCGCAGACTCGCCGTCTCATAACCAGCGATTTGACTCTGCATCTCTTCAAGTTGCTTATCGGCATCTGCCTTACTTTGATTGTTAGCTTCGATTGTTGACTTCAAGCCAACATTTTCTGTTTCCAATTCTGTAACTCGAGATTTGAGCTGGTCATAGTCGCTGTACTTCGCTTTCTCACGAGATAAACGCTCCTTAATAGCAGCATCAAATTCTTCTTGTGTAGTGATTGGTTTAAATTCTGACATTCTCATGTCTCCTTTCTCCTGCTTCCCCGGCAGTTCGGTAATTTTGGGCATCAAAAAAAGCAGTCACAAGACCGCTTATTTTAATAACTGATTTTTTGCTTTTTCTTAGGTTTAGTCGTAGAACAAGCCCAGTGCGCAAGCAAAGCGCTATCCATCAAAGAAATATCCATATCGTCAAAGTGCGATCGATAACCAAATCCACCATTTGACCCAATATTCCGCTTGTCGCAGTTAGTGGCTACTTTAGACAGCGATGGTTGACCAGCATGACAGATGGTTTTCTGATAAATTCCCTGTTCCCAAAGAGCATTGGCCACAATGATTTCTTTCACCGTCGGCAGAATCACGTTCTTGATTCTATAGTCCTTCAACTCTTCGTCCAGGATCTTTTGCCCACTTGCGCCATCGATGACAATTTGAGCCACGTCGGATTGACGCAAGAAAGCAACCATCCACTCATTCCCATTACGAACGGATTGACAATCGACTGTTTCCACAAAGAAACGGCCATCCTTGGTACGTGCAGCAATGCTCAAAGCCACGTTCGTTCCATCTTGGCCATACTTGATACCAACAGACAGCTTGCCAGATAATTCTGGTATGTCATCCACCTTGAGCTCATTCCACTCCGTTTCAGAAATAGCAGATTTCTGGTTGTAAGTTGGCCAAAATCCCAAACGTTGGATATTATGGTCCAGCTTATCCTCACCAAGCTCAGCTTCAATCTTACGCTCATTTAAGTGGTATCCCATAGACGGATTAGAATTATACCAAGCTTCCACATCGTCGATTTCCTTTTCATCGGAAACCGACCACTCAGCCCAGCCAGAATACTTCCCTTTCCCGAAAAGACAAGTCTCACGATACTTAGTAAAGACCGTTCCACTTGATACTGGTGTCGGAGGTGTTCCACACATGATTGTGATAGGATTTTCACTATCCGTAACCGTATATTTCAAAGCAGATTCTTGCTCGGTTGTGTACTCTTGAGCCTCGTCAATGATTAGCATATCAAAACCTTCACCAAGACCACCATTTGATGTCCTAGTACGAAATTGGATAACACCACCTGTTGAATAAAGTTCAATCCGCTCCTGCCCCTTCGCTCGAATGGAATTGAAATCCTCACCATCCACATACCCCATTTTCTCAAGGTATCGTTTCACCTTCTCAAAAGAGGAATGAGATGTAGAAATTCGGTGAGCCGTGTGCAGGATATTCAATCCCTTATGCAAGCCCCAAATTTCAAGAATATAAAGGATTTCAGATTTCCCATTACGACGAGGAATAGAGTAACCAAACTTCTGATGCACCCAAAGACCGTTCTTGTCAACAGCCATCATGGGTAATAAAAGATTCTTCTGCCAAGCATAGCAAGAAAGACCAGTCCGTTCGTAAAGTTCAATCGCTTCTTTAGCTTTTGAATTTTTCTTGACGTATTTTAAAATCACCGATTGAGTAGGATTCTGATTGCCAAGTTTCTTCCTCGCCATTCTACTTTCCTTTCAATCGTCATCGCATGATAACCCTATCGCTGGGAGATATCAGATCACCTCCTAAACAAAAGCACAATAAAAGCACCCTTACGAGTGCTTCAAATTTCTTATTTTCGGTCCGAAAAGAAATCAGCCCAAAATGGATTCTCTTTATCAAAGATTTCAATCTCTTCTGAGCTCATATTATGAGGATAATCTTCAAAAAGATTATAGAACTTCTTTTTATCAAATGTAATTAACATCAACCCTCTAGCGAACCAGGCTGTATCAACCCACCAAACTTTATCACCATCATTTTCTTTATAGCAATATTCGGACCAATTCACTTCTTCATAATCATCTTTCACGTCCCTCAGCCCCCTTCATTTGTTTAGAATCTGCTGTATTGATAAAACTCAATATCTTGTGAAATTCAGGGTTATCTTTCAATGAGTTCACATCAATAAGATAGCTATTTGCATCATATCTTCTCCCAGCTGCACTGTGAGACTTCTGACCTTTGAATCTCTCTTTTAGGACAATGTTGTTAAACGGCTTAAAACCATTTAATGTTCTTGATTGAAGTTCCAAGTACTCAAAACGACCTTCGTTTTTCCTTATGATTGCTGCATGTCTACCTGTTGCTAAGTAGTACTCATTCCCACTTTCTACTTTCTCCAACAATTCTTTTACTGCAGTAAAATCATTTGTATGTTTAGCAACATGCATTTCAACTCCTGGAAGGCTCCCAATCATTTTAATTCTACTATCTCGAGAAAAGAAATCACAACTCTTTCCTCCTCTAAAATCTAAGACAGTATAGCCACCTTTGTTCCCAATATAAGCAAATGCTGCTGACGAACAAGATCCTCTTGTCTTGTCTCCACCACTAACAGCTTCGATTATTTGTTTCTCAGTCAATTTTTTACGGCTTTTTTTGATAGGATTTGAAGAAATTCCGTTCTGTAGCGCTAGCTTTCTCACTTCGCTCATTTGAGAATTGTTATTTATATCCTTCCTTGCTTCAATTTTATCACTTTCATCTTTTTTTCGCCAAATTTTCTTCCAAACATCCTGAACTTTTCCGCTTTTCGGATCATAGTCTACAATACAACGACAATGCTGATGCCTTCTATAAACGTCCTTTGGAACTCTTGGATATTTATAACTCCCCTGAACTTCTTGGCACCATTCACAACAATGAAAATAAGATTTTCTAACAATCTCTGGTTGTAAACCAGACTGATGATGAAACTCCGCATTTTTCTGGATACTATCATCAATAATAGACTGGGTAAAGTTCACAATAGGTTCACCGAGCAACCAACTGACATCCTCAAAATTTTCCTCAGACGAAAAGCGATTGACAATGCCAGCTATTCGATCCAGATTTAATTCAGGAACTTGAACTTTCAGACCGATTTTCGCTTTATCGTTCAAATTCTTCTGAACATCACTAGTGTAACCACTTACAAGCTCGTGATTTCGTCCTAGCACGTCCGTCAGCAAACGCTGAGCGATATTGTAATACATTTTTCCGTCTGGTAATTTATCGGTGCTCAGGGACGCTCCTAGAGCCTTCGAGAGAATATCGCCAATTTCAATCGCAAACTCATTTGCAGTTTTGTAAGTGGCCTTTTTTGCCTTCAACGCAGCAAAAGCATTTTTGACAATCTCACTCTTACCGAAATCTCTCTCAAACCTCTCCTGAACCTCTTGCAAGATACTAGGTAAAACATCATTCTCCATTTGAATCACCCTCGCTTACCACTGGTTTGGCTGACATGTCTCCAGCGATACCAGTAAGATCACGAATTGTCTCCGCATTGATGTAGCCAGGTAAGGCTTGATTCAATTTCACAACACCGTCCCCAATCATGGTCATCGTATTCGCATCCGCTTCAAACAATGGTTCCCACTTGACTGTGGTTCTTACAAATTGGCTTCTAGCATAGCGAAACTCATCACGCAAACAAGCTGCAACATAAGCGACATTTAGCAACCCAGCACCTAGTGAACGCTGAGCCTTTCGACCAGCAAGACGAAGATTCTCATGACTAGCCTTGATAGCTTCCACAGATGATGGATTATCTGAAACGAAACCAAGGTCATCCAATGTCAAGCCCATTTCCCCAGCAAATCCAGCAGCAGAAGTTCTCAGCTGTTCAGTAAACGGTGACATGCTAGCAGTAGTAAATTGCCCAACGCTCGGCTTCTCTCCTTTGTCACTAGAAGAAATCGTCAACAAGCTTGATACAGTAGCTTTCCATTTCTCCATAGGCTCTGCATCAGGATCAAGCCCAAGAATGTATTTCTGTGGCCACGAATAGAACTCTGCTGTAATATCAGCTCGCTCTAAAGTTCGCTTAGCGTATTTCTGATAATACATTCCTGCCCTGGTAATACGAGACCGACCAAAAGGACGGACCGCATCAGGACGATGAATAACCGGAACCAACAAAGGGATACCAGTTTCATTCACAACCGAGTATGGTCTACCATCTTTCGGAATGAAGTGAGTAGCATTAGGCTCGAAGTAGGCTTCAAGTGTTGGACGATTGTAATCATCACGAGCCAACACCGCATAACCTTCCACAAGCAACCCAGTGATAGGATCAATGACACCAGTTGCATTACTTGATTCAATGACTTGCAACCTCACCTCATCATCCTCACCCTTCGAAATGTAGACAAAACTACACGAACCAATCAGCGCAGCTAAAATGGCACTATCAAAGAAGATATCAGGATTGTTCCGATTAAAGATTTCTGTAACATTAAAATCATCGTTAGCAAATGCCCTGAAAATCAAACGATCTGCAAGACTATCAACTCCCTTTGCAGCCCAACCAAGGACAGCTTGATACTTTACCCTGATATGTGCAGGAATTGTGATTCCTGTCGGTGCTTCATAGTGTTGCATCGCATAATGCTTGTATCTCAGATTAACTCTGCTCTGATAGAGATTCAACTTCCTCCTGAGATAGTCAATTCCTCTTAATTCCAAACCGTTCTCCTTCCATAATGATGATTTGGCGCGAGAAAAAATGTACAGTGACGGCGTGAAGTCCTCGAGCGCCTAGTGGGAGGGGGATACCCCCCTATCCTCAGCTAGGTCTTCCTCATACATTTCTATTTTTTTCTCGAAGTTTGATAGCACGGTAATTCCTATTTTTATTAAAAATAATTTTATTTTATTTTTTTATTTTAAGATCTGTATTTTGTCCAGTCTCTTGACTGTGGCAAGTTCCTGTTCCCAACAACAGTTGTACTTGCTGATTTATCATCAGCATACAGCTTGTCAGACTTCTGCCTATTGCATTGCCAGTGAGCGAGTTGTAGGTTATTGATGTCTGATGGATGACCATTTCGATTGATTGGAATAATGTGGTCTATGACCGGTGACAAAGGATGCGGATACTTCAAAGACTTGTCCACTGGTAGACCACAAATCCCACAAGTATTTCTGGTTTTTAGAATAATCTTTTTATTTTTTTCAAAAGCGACTCGGTGAGGACCACTCCGGTCCGGTCTTTCTTGGGGGGTATTCATCTTCGGAGGGAGGCCTTTCTTTTTTGAGGTAGGGGGGTAAATTTTTATGATGTAGGGGGGGAGTTTTTTAGCTTCTCACACCCTCGTATATTTAACATATCTTATATTCTGTTAAATAAAACTAACATTCTTAAAAGTCAACTGTAGCAAGTGCTTACATCTGTTTCATTAAAAACTGATTTACTTTTTCTCAATATGTAAAATAAATAGTCATTTAATAGCTAAAATTCATCATTGAATCATCCAATTCATCCTGCTTAATACCTATATAATCAAGTGTGATATCTGGAGATGAATGATTAAATAATTCCATCAAGATCGCTACATTTTGATTTTTTCTGTAATGATGATAACCAAATGATTTTCTCATTGAGTGAGTCCCAATGTTTTTAAGGCCAACATGTTCAGCTGCTTGCTTTAATATTTGATAAGCTGCAACTCTTCCAATATGAACGATTCTTACTCCGTCTGTCCTGACTTTTTTCTTACTTGGAAATAGGTAATCATAACCTTTAAGGTCATTTGTTTTAATGTAGTGACTTAAAGCTTTTCTTAATTCAGGGTTGATAGCAAATCGCTTGACCTTACCAGTTTTCTTTTCAGTAACCTCGATTCTATCGCCTGTCACTTGTTTCACTTGGAGAGGTATAATATCGCTGATGCGCATTCCAGAATACAGACCGCACATGATTAGGACATAGTTTCGCTCACTCTTTGATTTTAAAAAGTCTTTCATCCGTTCAATGTCATCAAGTTCACGAATAGGTTCTACTTTTTTCACGATATCACCTCCAAACTCAAAGAAAAAGACAGGGTGTGCCTGCCTTTACAATTATTTCATAATATAATTTTAGCACATAAAATCATATATCCACTCCGAACTTACTCCGAATTTACTCCAAAAAAACTCCGAATTTACTCCAAAATCTCAACCTGTTCACCATTGCGGTATAACTCTGCAAATGCCATCAAAGCTTTCTCCAAAATATCATAGTATGAACTTTCTGAAATTGCTAAATCCCTAGAAATTACTTCATCTTTCTTGCAATCCCATTGAAGATACTTTTCAAAAAGTATCCTACGATATAGAGGATCGTGTAAGTTACTAACTGCTTGTTCAATTGCATCCAGCTCAAGTTCTGCATCAACTTTCCTTATAGCTAACTTCTCAACTTGACTATTTCTTCCACTTGACGGGTTTCTAGGCATGAATGAGTAGGTTGTCGTTACTCTCTGACCTTCAGTGTCATTGGCCACACGACGCCATCGAGGATATCCTTTTAAAATTTTCTTGGCATTTTCTTTTGTTTTGGCTTCATTTATATCAGGAAAGAAGGGCATTGCTCACCTCGTTTCTATCTCGAGTAATTCTTCCGTCAATATCTTCGTGATTGCTTCCACTTGATAATCTTACCTTCGTTATTATTATTAAAATAATCTGGCAATCTTGCTGTTGGACTTTCTTTATAGACAACTTTCTCAACGACCTGGACTCCAGGCATCATTTCATCATCTATCCACCCAACAAGCCACGCAGGGTTTACATCATAGGTTTTAGCAATCATTTCAATTTGCTTAATGGACGGATATCCGCCTCGCTCATACAAATGGATTGTATTTTGTGAAACACCTGTCTCTTTCGCCATCTGTCCTACAGATAGACATAGATCCTCTCTAAGTTCTTTCAATCTTAGTTGCATCTTGCTCTCCATTTCCTGGTATTAGCTTTTATGAATGCAGCCTGCTCTTGCATCTGCTTCCATTCGTAATCCATGATGATTTCAATTTGATTGTTACAAAGACCTTTTAAGAAATCATTTTGAGCTTCTAGTTTCTCAATATCCTTATAGGCCCTTTCATACAGTTCATCTTCCAGAAATCTAATGCGCTCTGCCATCGCTTCCTGAATAATGATGTAAGTTGGTTTCTTGTATTTTGTCATTACAATCTTACCTCATCTCCTATTTTGAGAGATTCATAGTTTGTTTTATTAACTACGAACACTCCGTAATTTTGTACTGTGATAGTGTACATGTCGCCAATTTTCTCCTTTTGTAAGATTCTGCCTTTGATTTCTGCTCCTTGATTGTCAGCTTTATAAACGACAATCGGACGCTTTGCTTCTAGTTTTTTAATGTGGATACTCTGCCAAATATTTAATCCGGCAGACAATAAAATCCATATTGCGATAAAACGTTTCATTCTTTGAGCTCCTTATAAAGTAAATCCATATCAAAACCACTCTCGATAAATCTGTGTGTGAGTTCTTTGTTAATTCCATTTCCTAAGTGATTATAAACCACATGCACATTGATATCTGAACCTAAATATTTTCTCAAACGATCGCGATTATCCACATAAAAGTCGATATTTCGTTTTCGTTGTTGGTAAGGCTCACCTTTATCTATATCTCTAGTACACCACATTAGTACCTTTGAAATGACATCATTCTTTGTCAAACAATCTCTTAAAGAAAAGTATGTGTTTGTTTTTGGGATGAGAATAAGTTCTAATTGTCTGTTTATAAATGAGTCAGGAAAATAACTCATAAGCTTTTTCAATTCTTCAAAGACTTCATTATTCATCGCTCAACCTCCTCCACTTCAAATAGTGGACTATTAAACACTTCACCAAAACCAGAATATTCCAGTTCCTTTCGTGTAAATTTTTCGTTGTTTTTCCCATTGTTAAAAAAGTGGAATCCAGTTTCTGTTTGATTTAGATAATCATCTGTATTTTTTAACTTGACTTTGTATTTTGGCTCTTTCTCGGCCTCATAGTCAGTCAACCACGCTCGAGCGAAAAGTTCTTGGTTGTTTTTGTCATTAAGCCATTTCTTCACGAATTCGCTTTTTTTAGCGTAGAGATGGATTGTGTTACTATCTAGTGCATCACGCAAACTAAAATTTTTTAAAAGTTGGCACTCGAAAATCCAGTCATCCATAAAATTAGGTAGAAGCACTTTATTCAATTCTTGCCGAATCTTATCAGCATCCTTCAATTGATTGCCAACCCATGCTCCCTCAAGTTTGCCTTGCTCGTAGCCACTACGGTATTTCATCGAACCGTAGTCGTCCCCTAATTCTTTAAGGATGTCATTAAGCCATCTAGTCTGTGTCGTCGGATCAAACCCTCTGATTCGACGAACGACATCTTTTAACTTGAATGGCAACGGTTCTGGTTCATCTAAAGACCGTAAGTCTTTCAAAACCAAATCAACCGATGTCAATTTCTTCTTGCTAGCTTTAAATTTTTCGTATCGTTCAATTAGTCCTTGAATGTTCATTCTCTATCTCCTTCTTCATTTTCTAAAGCGGCATCTTGTATGAAAGTATTACCAATTTCATAGTGCTTGTATTCCTCAGCTGTCACTTCAAACGTTTCTTCAACTTGCTTATTACCTGCACGACCTGAAACGACCAGAATGTATTTTCTTTTGGTTCTGGTTGGCACAAGCACCGAACTTTTTCCTGTTGTAACAGGTATGAAAGTTGTGTGAGGTTCATCAATGTATTTGTCTACAACCGTTCCGCTCGAAATCTCGTGACATGCTACGAGAAAGGATGCGAATAAAACAACACATAGGATTTTAAAATATCTCATTCCTTCTCCTTTAAAATCTCTTGGTTCTCGTAGATGTTGCCGATGATTTCTCTATTGCCAGCCACGTTACACAATCGCTCAAAATTGTTGTAACTAATCAAACTATTCGTCCACATCCCTAAATCAGATCTGTATTCGACTACACCATTCAACAATCCATCTTTTGTACCAAGAACATCTTTCTCGTATATCTCCCGTAAATTTTTGTCAAACATCCCTGTGAAACGTCCTACTGATTCTATATTTACAGGACACCAAGAACCTATAGTAATGTATTGTTCGTTAGCTTCTACCACTTCGTTGATAATAAATGCTCTTCCTCTATCTTCAATTAAATGTCCGTATTGCCATTCTCCTTTGCTATTTTCGTCAATGGATAACCCTCTAAATTTTGGAATCATCTGGCAAATCCTCCTCTTTCACAAACGAGCCATCAATCCAACGACCCTTGCGGTCTTTGATTTCTTGGTATGCCAGTTCAAAACATTCATCGAAGCTATAACCGAGAATATCGCTGATTGATTTTAACCAATAAATTGAACGAGTTAAATCGACTATATATAGATCTTTATCCGTGAATCCATTTGATAACTGAATATTGCTGATTGTCCTATTCAAAAAGACCAGACATTCTATAACATGGCATCCATCGCTAAAAACTGCATCAAAAATCTCCTGCACATCTACCTTAATCAACAAGGCCAACCCTACAATCACAACTGCACAATCACCAATGCTGTCCTTGGTTAATTGCTCATTCTTCTTGAGATAGCCTGCACATAGCTCGCCGAACTCTTCACTGAGTTTCAAAGACTGCTTGTCTAGCCGTCCACCGTTTTCAAGGTCACGGTCAATAAACCATTGTTTTACATTTTCTAAAGTGTTCATTGTAGCTCCTTTGCTATTGCAGCGATAACATTGACTGTCACGCTATTTCCTGCTTGTTTGTATAATTGACTATTGCTATTTACTTCTTGAGCTTTGTCAAATGCCCAGTCAGGAAAGCCTTGTAATCTCCAACACTCACGAGGTGTTAGCTTGCGAATACGATAGCCAAAAGATAAATGGTTATTTTCGTGATAGCTATTACTTGTCAGAGTAGGAGCTATTTCATGCACTCCACCTTGATTATATCCATGACCACGCTGAATGATTTTAGGTTCAAGACCTCCACCTTGATATGCTCTGATTGTTGGTGCGATACCGTCTGTTTCATAAACCACACCGCATTGATTAAAATTTGGCTGCAATACTCCAAATTGTTTTATAGTATTACTTTTTATAGCTATCTTTTGCCCCTCTCCCTTGTTTGTGGTTAGTGTAGGAGCTAGTCCGTCAGCTTGATAGACTTCCCCATTCATCCCGTTGCCAGATGGGTTTACATTGCCAATTTTCACGACTGATTTGTTACTAATTGACTGACTTTGTCCACTGAGAGGAAAAATTCTTCTGGTACATTCTCCTCTAAAATGTCCGATAATGAACACACGTTCGCGATTTTGGGGGACTCCAAAATCCTTGCTGTTAAGCACTTGCCATTCCACATCGTACCCCAGCTCATCCAAGGTTGAGATAATGGTCTCGAATGTAATTCCGTTTTCGTGATTGAGGAGTCCTTTGACATTCTCAAGGAATAGATATTGAGGTCTGAGAATAGATGCGAACCTAGCAATTTCAAAGAACAAAGTTCCTCGTGTATCTTCAAAACCTCGTCTTTTTCCTGCAATTGAGAAAGCCTGGCACGGAAATCCTCCACAGATAGCGTCCACACGTCCGATTCTTCGAATAGACTCATCTGTGACTCTTGTAATGTCATGTAATTCAATTTCTCCCTTCGTGTCGTGTATAGCTTTATAACTGGCTCTTGCGAATTTATCAATCTCACAAAAACCTATACATTCATGCCCTGCCGATTCCATTCCTAAACGGAATCCACCAATGCCAGCGAATAAATCCAAAAATTTCATCTGTTTATCCAAAAAATGCGACTGCCTTTGTGTGAGTTTGGCTAAATACGGGCAGTCGCTCGTCCAGGTCACACGACCGATTGACGCATATTCTAGCTCGCTTTTAACGTGGTTCTCGGCACGTTGATTTTGTCGCTAAGTAATAGCAATCTACAGCACCATAATCAAAACGTACATCATCTTTTCCGATATATTTTTTGAATTTTGGTCTGGTAATACCTGAGAAAGTCCATTGATGGTCTTTCATCCGTTCGATAAGTTCATCCACATTGTTAAAACTTCCAAGGAAAAACTTGCGGTGCCCATTGTAGATGAAATAGAGTTTTAATAACAAGAGACACCGCCTTTCTAGAAATAATCTTTCCTTTTGTTTTTCAAGTCATTAAATACCATCAGATGATCATTGTCTACACCTTTCATCAACCGACTCATAAACGGCCGACCGTAGCGTTTCTGAATTTCTTGTGCAGTCAGATTAGTCGTGATAACCGTATTAGCCCTTTTGTTGAGAATATTGTAAAGAATACTAAAGGACCACTCACTGTCCTTCTCCATACCAAGATCATCCAAAACCAAGAACTTAGCACTAGAGATTTTATTGACCAGGAACTCTTCCTGACTAAAGTCCGCCTTGATTTTCATTAACAAGTCAGTGACATTGATAAAAATAGCAATTTCTTTTGTAGTTTCTGATAAGGCTTTCATAATGCCAAAAGCAAGATGGCTTTTACCCGTTCCAGCTTCGCCTTGAAAAACAACATTGTTTCTCGCTCCACCTGCCCACTCTCTACAAATTTTTTTGGCAAACTTCAACTTTTCAGCTTCTTTTTCAGTCGGTGTGTCAAAGTTGTCAAGAGTAGCATTTTTCAGTACATCATCATAGAGAGAGAATCTCTCAAGATAGAACTTCCGCTCTCGTTCATGCTCGGCATCAGCCAACTCATTGACCTTTATTTGATTCTCTGCATGGATCCGTTCCGATTCACATAAGCGACAAAGGACATCATTTGTCCGGAGGATTTTGATCAAGGGAATCCCATGCTTTTCACAAATTTCAGCCTGCTGTTCAGTATTTCTATGGTAAGATAAGGCCATCTCCTCGAGTGCATCAGTTACCATGATACCTTACCCCCACAAGCTTTCCAGCTAGCCATATCTGACAAGCAAGCAGTAACGGTAGAAAGAGGTTGTTTTATAAGCAAAGATTTCTTTTCGTCGCTGATCGGATAAAAGTCATCTTCAAATTGCTCAATAAGTTCTAAAATCCCCATTCATCCTTAGCCCCCTGTTCTGATTTTTTTTCATTTTGTTGTCTTCCTTGAAGATGGGAGTTCTTGCTATCTTTATATTTTTGGTCATTATCATCTACCTGTTCAATAGTTGTAAAACCTTTCTTTTTCCAATTTTCAAGAATCCCTCTCAGATACTTGAAACTAGGTTGATAAACCTCCGAAGTTATCTCAATTGCACGGTTTAACATATCAAAACTCATTCCATCAAGTCCTACATATTCAAGCAGCTGTTGATGTTGTTTATTGTTTATCCGAATACCGCTATGTTTCAAATTTTCAGATAAGCTGGAACTAACTATCGTCTTATTATTTTCTTTCTCTATCTCTGTATCTATATCTTTCTCTATATCTATATCTCCGTTGCAAGTTGTTGCAATGGTGTTGCAATGCAACCCCCTCAACTCTCTATGTTTGCGACTTCTACGAGTGCTCGCCGTTTCGCTCCCAACCATCTCAGGAACCTGTTCTAAGAAATAATCTCTATCATTTCTTCTAGTCAGCAAGCCCTTACTCTCCAAGAAAATCAAAGTGATTTTAATATCTTCAACATTCTCATCGATGACAAGAGCGATTTCTTCAGCTAGATTGTCAGCAAGTCCATCATAGTAGATGTGCCCTCCATCCTCTAAGCTAATCAACATCATTTTGAGATAGATAATGGTATGCGTGTCGCCCCCTGCAATTTTACGAAGCAATTTCATTTCTTTAGACTTGAAAAAATCCTGAGCTAGTTGAATCCAGTAGTATCGCTTGTTTTTAACTACCATTGATACCCTCCGTTTTAATCCACAAATGTTTCTTTTCGTGTCACGGGATCAATATCCACACGTCGGCCTGTTTTAAAGTCGATAAACCCTTTTTCAACTTGTGGCGCTTGAAATTGAATCTTCTTTTTCTGTCTCATTGCCATTTTTAGCTTGATATTCATCATCAGCGATTCAATCAAGACTACTGATACTACTGTGCCTACTGCGATAATTTGTAAATTGTTCATGTTTTTTATCCTCTTTTTGTGCTATAATATAGTCAAATAATTTTGCTAAGACCTTGTCCAGAAGCCTTTTAGTAAAGTTATTATATTTGATTAGAGAGCCATTCTTTGATGGCTCTTTTTGACCATTTCTTACCAGGTAATTCCTTTGGAAATCCCTTTAAGTAACGATAATTATCTGAAAATGTGGCATACTTAATTCCTAGAAAATCACAGGTAGTGTTCACATCCATCAACTCTGGATAGTGGTCACTATCTTTTTCGATTTCAACCAATCTAGTGATTGTGTCCTTGATAATGGATTTAATCCATTCAGATAGTGAAAGTAGAACATTGTCCATCTTCTTCCCCTCCTACCCTTCGTCAAATGAGTTCAATTTCATGATTTTCATCTTTGTATTGGTGCTGGGCTCCCACGTCATCCAGTAAGCAAGAGCAGCTTCTGCAAACTTCTTCGGTAGCAAGTCATAGCGACTGATATTGAAATGATCTTTGAAATCAATCTCTGCTTGCCTGAAGACAGATTGAGCGAAGATTTTATCAGCATAAGCTGGACTATCAATACCGCCAAGGCAAGCCACGACCCGAGCCTTGCGCTTCTTCAGTAACGACTGAGCATAGCTTGGGTGAATCGGTTGCTCACTCTTGAGGTAGTCAATATCTTCCAGCATGGTCGCTTGTTGCTCACGCAACTTTTTCTGTCCAGTAAACAGAGCGATGAAAGCATCTTCATCCAAGTCCTCTCGGATAAATCCGCC
Source organism: Streptococcus mitis (assembly GCA_001560895.1). Classification (NCBI taxonomy): domain Bacteria; kingdom Bacillati; phylum Bacillota; class Bacilli; order Lactobacillales; family Streptococcaceae; genus Streptococcus; species Streptococcus mitis. The sequence continues at coordinate 27,517 of CP014326.1, read as the reverse complement.
TTGTTTTCTAATAGCTGGCAAGACCTCTGATGTCACCCAACGCTTGAACTCTTTTGCTTGAGGCAATTTGCTGGATAAAATGAGAGAGTAGAGACCAGATTCATTGATGATCAACATATCCTGTGTTCCACCACTAGTAGGGATGCCCTGTTTTAGGGCGTCCTCTTCATCAACATGAAGAGCAATCGCATTTCTAGCCTTACTATATCCTAGGATGTCTGCGACATCTTTCCCGACGAACCAAGACTCGTTATCAATTGTCAAAGTACGGACTTCCTGTCCGTGAAAATTAAAAATTTCGTTCATATCCTACTCTCCTAACTCAACCCAAGTTTCGTCAATTCTTAAAACGTCGCAAACTCGGTTCTTTAATTTGTCGCTACCTTTACCGTATTTCAATAATTCTGAAATGGTAGATTTCTTCACTCCACAAGCACGAGCAAGGTGTGTTTGTGTCATTCTTTCTGAATTCAGTTTATCCTTAACTAACCGAATCCATTTTTTATGTTGTTGGCTCATTCCTGACCTCCTTTTTAAAAAAATTACCTAAAAAGTTAGCGAACTTCTTGACATTTTTAAATAAATGATTTAAAATCAAAACATAGAGAAAAGACCTACTAAAAGTAAGGTTATACCTAGAAAAACGGACGCCAATCAGTTTCATTAGGCTTTATTTTTTAGTTGTCTTGTTCGCTAACTCTTTAGCTTACGAATATAATTCTAAATTATTTATTTAATTTTGTCAACAGTTTTAATTAAATAATTTAATTATTTTTTCGTAATGCTTAGAAAGGTTGATAAAACAATGTTTCTGACATTTGAAAGAATAAAAGAACTTGCAAATAAACAAGGACTTTCAATAAATGCATTAGAAGAAAAGCTTGGATATAGTAGAAATACACTCTACTCCTTGAAAAAACAAAAAGCTAGTACGGAAAGAATGCAAGAAATCGCTGATTATTTAAATGTATCTTTAGATTATTTGCTTGGTCGCACGGATAATCCTGCCATCGCTGGTAATTCAAAAGAGTACACTTGGCAAGGGAAGGCACTAAATGTTGAAGAGATGGCATCTAATGTCATGATGTTCGGCGGTCGAGAATTAACAGACGAAAAGAAGAAAATCATCCAGTCTATCATTGAAGGTTATCTAAAAGAAGCTGGTGATTAGAGGTATTGCTTAGTGACTGAAAAAGAAATTATAAGTCATTTTCAGATTCGTATTATGGATTTTGATGGCGATTTGATGCCTGACGAACTTGGATTTTACGAAAAAGAAACCAATACAGCTTTCTTGTCTAATAAACTCAGCAAAAAAGAGAGAGTTAAGGTACTACTGCATGAACTCGGACACAAAGACCACACACGCTCAGAGTACCAGAACGCTCGCCTACGCTGTGAAAACGAAGCTGATAGGAATATGATCCATCATCTCGTAAAAGACGCACTAGAAAGCTTAGACGACCCCACAGAGTTTGATTACCTCAAATTCATGTCTTATTACAATCTAAAAACCATGACAAATGAAGTCATGATTAAGGAAGAATATAAGTCGCTAATTGGATAAAGGAGAAAACTATGAAAATAGGGATGAGAAAACCAAGTCTAACCAGAAGTTTAAAAGCTAGAACCACTAGTAAATGGAAAAGACAGGCTAAAAAAGCCCTTATTCCTGGATATGGACAAAAAGGTGTTGGGTGGATAAAGAATCCTAAGAAAGCTCTATACAACAAGGTCTATCATAAGACAACGTTTGGTCTTTCAGACTTGTTTACACCGTCTAAAAAGAGAAAGAAGAAAACAACAAAAAATCAAACGTCCACCAAATCTACAAAAAAATACACAGCAAAAAATTATAAAGAAGCTGGTATTGTACTAATAGTCATAGGTGCTATTTTCTTATTTTTATTTCCTCCTCTCGGCTTCTTCTTGTTCATTACAGGTTTTATAAGTTACATTATTAGTTATTTAACATTGAAACACGAAAAGAATAAACGAAAAGATATTTAAAAAAAGCCCCACAATCGCCCTCGCCAAAGTTTGATTGTGAGGATTCAACTTTCCATCTAACAAGCAATGGAAAAGATGATAAGAAAGGAGTTACTTAGGGACTAGATGAACAAACTAGAAAAAAATAATCTTGATAAATTGACAGTTTCGACAGATAAAATGAAACAACTGACTGTTGAGAATCCAAATCACTTCAAAACCTCTAGACTCGGTCAAAGTATGACCAACTATAGCAATCAATTAGAGCGTGAAATACAAGGAAAGCGTCGTAGAAATAGAGTGTTCCCTTACGGCACACTTGTCTATGTTGATTTTGGCATAAACTTTGGATCAGAATTCTCTGCGCCACATTATGCGATTACGCTTACCAAAGAAGACAAAAAGAATAGAAATACTATCACGGTTATTCCTCTAACATCTAAGCCTGGATATGATAATTTACCACTAGAGTTTAACCTAGCTGAAGGACTTGGGTTACTAACTACACAACTCATCAAAGCGGCTGAAGATAAGGTTGAAAATGAACTGGTATCACATTTTGGAGAATATGATGATTTTGATGAACTTATCTCAAAATTGGAGAAAGAAGGTCGATTAGACGAGAAAGAACGTGCAATAAACCTTGTTCAAAAACTTACAGATAACGTTTCATTGGCTGGTCAACGTCTTGAAAAATATGTATCTGACCTAGATAAAACTACCTATGCGAAATTAGATTCAATTACAACTATTGACAAAGTGAAGATTTTTAAGAAAATCAATCCTTTAGACGGAATTGGTGTTGCACAAATACTTGAACCACAGATGAAAATTTTAAGCGATGAAATTAAAGCGCGCTATCTTATTTGACAAAATGAAATATATTTGATAATATATAGTTACTAACCTAGGAGAAATCTTAGTGCAAATAATCTGGTTGGCACAAGCTGCCACGCAGAAACGGTAACTATAAATTTAGTTACCGTTTTTTGTTGAATTAAAAACAAAAAAGCCCCACAATCTCCCTCGCCAAAGTTTGATTGTGAAGCTTACCCTTATAAAAAATCAGCCATTAAAAAGGCCTCTTTTCTATATCCTATTTTACACCATGAAAGGGGTGATGTCAATATTCTCAATGTTTAGACCTTGTCCAGAAGCCGATAAACAAGGAGAATACAATGAAATATAATAAAACAAAATACCCAAATATCTATTACTATGAGACTGCTAAAGGAAAGCGTTATTATGTCAGACGTTCTTTTTTCTTCCGAGGTAAAAAAAGGGAAAAAAGTAAAAGTGGTTTCACAACTCTCCCTCAAGCTCGTGCAGCCTTGGTAGAGCTTGAGCAACAAATCCAAGAACAAGAATTAGGTATCAATACGAATCTGACACTCGATCAGTATTGGGATATCTATTCTGAAAAGAGATTGTCAACAGGGCGCTGGAATGACACTTCCTACTACCTCAATGACAATCTCTATAAGAACCATATCAAGCCAAAGTTTGGTTCTGTCTTGCTTAAAAACCTAGATAGAAATGAGTATGAACTCTTTATAGCTGAAAAGTTGCAGAACCATACCAGATACACTGTTCAAACTCTCAACTCCAGCTTCATGGCATTGCTGAATGATGCCGTAAAAAATGGGAATCTGCTCTCAAATCGCTTGAAAGGTGTTTTTATTGGCCGGAGTGATATCCCTGCTGCTAACAAGAAAGTGACTCTCAAAGAGTTCAAGACCTGGATAGCAAAGGCAGAAGAGATTATGCCAAAACAATTCTACGCTCTGACCTATCTTACCATTTTTGGATTGAGAAGAGGGGAAGTCTTTGGATTGCGTCCAATGGACATCACTCAGAACGACAGCGGACGGGCTATACTGCATCTTAGAGATAGTCGAAGCAATCAGACCTTGAAAGGGAAAGGAGGGCTTAAAACGAAGGATTCAGAGCGATATGTCTGCCTTGATGATATCGGAACAGACCTGATCTATTATCTGATAGCTGAAGCTTCTAAGATTAAGCGAAAGTTAGGGATTATCAAGGAACAACAAAAAGATTATATCACCCTGAACGAAAAAGGTGGTCTCATCAATCCAAACCAGTTGAATAGAAACTTCAATCTAGTGAATGAAGCGACAGGATTGCATGTAACACCTCACATGATGCGCCACTTCTTCACAACTCAAAGCATTATTGCAGGAGTTCCGCTTGAACAATTAAGCCAGGCGCTGGGCCATACAAAAGTCTATATGACCGATCGTTACAATCAAGTAGAGGACGAACTTGCTGAAGCGACAACAGACCTATTTCTTAGTCATATTCGCTAAAAAATCCCCGCCAAAATCTCAAAAAGTCCCCGCCAATTCCCCGACCAAAATCCGAAAAATACCGAAAAATATCGAAAAATAATTTTTAGAATAGTCCCCAAAAGCCTGAAATAGAGCCAAAAAACTCCACCTGATTGGGTGGAGTTAAGGGAGATTATTATGAAAAAGAAAAGTTTAGGATATTTGTTACAACAAGTTAGGAGGTCTTCTTGTAACTGTCTATAGTATACCCGACCTATCTTAAACAAATCTTAAAAATCTCTTACGACCAAACACTTTCTAAAATATTTGTTTGTTCACGACCAGGACCTACTGAGAAAGTAGAGATACGAACGCCAACCAATTCGCTCACACGACGAACATAGTTACGCGCATTCTCAGGAAGCTCTTCCAAATTACGAACTCCAGTGATATCTTCTGACCAACCTGGCAACTCTTCATAGATAGGCTTGCAACGTTTCAATTGCTCAAGACTAGCTGGATAGTAGTCAATACGTTGACCATCAAGATCATAAGCCACACAGATTTTCACTGTATCCAAACCACTCAAAACATCGATAGAGTTCAATGAAAGGTTAGTGATACCAGAAACACGACGACTGTGACGCATCACAACTGAGTCAAACCAACCCACACGACGTGGACGACCAGTTGTAGTACCATATTCATGACCGACTTCACGAATACGTTCTCCCACTTCATCAAACAACTCAGTTGGGAAAGGACCGTCTCCTACACGACTGGTATAGGCTTTACATACACCTACAACCTTGTCAATCTTACTTGGCCCAACACCAGAACCAATTGTCACACCACCAGCCACAGGGTTTGAAGACGTAACAAATGGATAGGTACCTTGGTCGATATCTAGCATAACACCTTGTGCACCTTCAAAAAGCACACGTTTACCATTATCAAGCGCATCATTCAAAATAACAGATGTATCGGTCACATATTTCTTGATTTGTTGACCATATTCGTAATACTCTTCAAAAATATCATCGAAAGCAATCGCTTTACTGTCATACAATTTTTCAAAGAGACGATTCTTTTCAGCAAGGTTACGTTCTAAACGCTCACGGAAAATGTCTTTATCCAAAAGATCTGCAATACGAATTCCCACACGAGCAGCCTTGTCCATATAAGCTGGACCAATTCCCTTAATTGTAGTACCAATCTTATTGTCGCCTTTAGCTTCTTCTTGCAAACGGTCTAACTCGATATGGTATGGCAAAATAACATGCGCACGATCCGAAATACGTAAGTTATCAGTTGTTACACCTTCCTCATGAAGATAGCTCAACTCTTTTACAAGAGATTTAGGATTTACAACCATACCGTTCCCAATAACAGAGATTTTTTCAGGGAAGAAAATCCCAGATGGAATCAAGTGCAATTTAAACTTCTTACCATCAATCACAATCGTGTGACCAGCATTATCACCACCTTGGTAACGTGCAATCACTTCTGCATTCGCTGAAAGGAAGTCTGTAATCTTCCCTTTACCTTCATCACCCCACTGGGTACCTACAACAACAACTGAAGTCATAATCTTGTCTGAGCCCTAAGGCTCTTCCTTTCTCACATACATGGCAGGAATCTCACCCGCAATTATATCTTACAATTTATTATAAGAAAAAATCGCCTTTTTATCAAGAAGAAACAATAGAAAGATTTGCTATTTCCAACTATTAAAAAATATTATAGAAAACTTAACAGCTATTTATCATAATTGTTCCGTAAAAGAGTAAATTCGTTCGGGAATTCACTCGTGCTGAATCAACAAGAAATAAAACCTCGATTCATTATCATCTTTTCAAGATACAAACGATAAGCAACACGATAATGGTAAACGATAAAATCCCTACGACACCCAATACCATATCTCACTAAATAATAAATCAAAAATTTAAAATGAAAATGTTCCCAATCAAAATTATCACCAAATACAGTACCATACTCTTCTTCGATATTTCTATAAAAATCCGTCATCTGCTCATAAATTTTTTGTAACATAATTATATACTCCTTTTCTTTTTTATGAACTTATTCTAACAAAAAATTTAAAACATTAAGTGTCAATTCCTGAATTGTTAAAATACCAGCCTCAACAAGATAAAAAATAGGAAAAGTTGACAGAATAGAGATAAATATCTTACATCAAAAACAAACTATTAAATCCCTAAAAATAAAAAATTTCCTATAAATGATTGAATAAATTATCCTGTTTTATTTCAATAGTAATAAATATTTCTCCAGAGTTCTTCAACGAACTTGAGTCAGAACTATGAAGTGATTGAATAGAAATGAAGCACTTAATAATTATTAAAAAGAAAAGTAACTATAGTATTTGTAGTCGGTAAATCCCATATGGATCTTATGGAGCCTATTTTATTGTAGAAAAAATTCCATACCTAATTTCTAAATTATGGATATCATAATAGGGGTACAGATAAGGAAATCATCTATAAACTGGACTACGACGCCCCATCTTGCCCTGATTGCGGAAGTTAAATGAAGAAATATGATTTTCAAAAACCGTCGAAAATTCCTTACCTTGAAACAACTAGTATGCCTACCAGAATTCTACTTAGAAAGCGTCGTTTTAAGTACTATCAGTGTCCGAAAATGATGGTGTCTGAAACTTCTATCGTCAAGAAAAATCATCAAATTCCTCGTATTATCAACCAAAAGATTGCTCAGAAGTTGATTGAAAAGACTTCTATGACCGACATTACTCATCAGCTTTCCATTTCCACTTCAACTGTCGAATTTCTAGGCTCAGGCTGAAACAGTGCCCTTCAACTACCCTATTCTAACTCCAAATTAGAAGCGACTAATAATCTCATTAAACTTATCAAGCGAAATGCCTTTGGATTTGGGAACTTTGAAAACTTCAAAAAATGGATTTTCATCGCTCTAAATATCAAAAAAGAAAGGACGAAATGTGTCCTTTCTCGTTCTTAGCTTTTCTTCAACCGACTACAGTTGACAAATGATAAAAATCTGAAATATCTCGCGTCATTAGGTGCGAGATAGATTATTAATTACATAACAAAAAAGAGGTCAAGACCTCCTTTAATTAACTACTCCGCCAGTAGGACTCGAACCTACGACATCATGATTAACAGTCATGCGCTACTACCAACTGAGCTATGGCGGAATAAAGCTAAGCGACTTCCATATCTCACAGGGGGCAACCCCCAACTACTTCCGGCGTTCTAGGGCTTAACTTCTGTGTTCGGCATGGGTACAGGTGTATCTCCTAGGCTATCGTCACTTAACTCTGAGTAATACCTACTCAAAATTGAATATCTATTCAAATCAAGAAAACCTTGCGCTTTCATATTCTCAGTTACTTTGGATAAGTCCTCGAGCTATTAGTATTAGTCCGCTACATGTGTCGCCACACTTCCACTTCTAACCTATCTACCTGATCATCTCTCAGGGCTCTTACTGATATAAAATCATGGGAAATCTCATCTTGAGGTGGGTTTCACACTTAGATGCTTTCAGCGTTTATCCCTTCCCTACATAGCTACCCAGCGATGCCTTTGGCAAGACAACTGGTACACCAGCGGTAAGTCCACTCTGGTCCTCTCGTACTAGGAGCAGATCCTCTCAAATTTCCTACGCCCGCGACGGATAGGGACCGAACTGTCTCACGACGTTCTGAACCCAGCTCGCGTGCCGCTTTAATGGGCGAACAGCCCAACCCTTGGGACCGACTACAGCCCCAGGATGCGACGAGCCGACATCGAGGTGCCAAACCTCCCCGTCGATGTGAACTCTTGGGGGAGATAAGCCTGTTATCCCCAGGGTAGCTTTTATCCGTTGAGCGATGGCCCTTCCATACGGAACCACCGGATCACTAAGCCCGACTTTCGTCCCTGCTCGAGTTGTAGCTCTCGCAGTCAAGCTCCCTTATACCTTTACACTCTGCGAATGATTTCCAACCATTCTGAGGGAACCTTTGGGCGCCTCCGTTACCTTTTAGGAGGCGACCGCCCCAGTCAAACTGCCCGTCAGACACTGTCTCCGATAGGGATCACCTATCCGGGTTAGAGTGGCCATAACACAAGGGTAGTATCCCAACAACGTCTCCTTCGAAACTGGCGTCCCGATCTCATAGACTCCTACCTATCCTGTACATGTGGTACAGACACTCAATATCAAACTGCAGTAAAGCTCCATGGGGTCTTTCCGTCCTGTCGCGGGTAACCTGCATCTTCACAGGTACTAAAATTTCACCGAGTCTCTCGTTGAGACAGTGCCCAAATCATTACGCCTTTCGTGCGGGTCGGAACTTACCCGACAAGGAATTTCGCTACCTTAGGACCGTTATAGTTACGGCCGCCGTTTACTGGGGCTTCAATTCATACCTTCGCTTACGCTAAGCACTCCTCTTAACCTTCCAGCACCGGGCAGGCGTCACCCCCTATACATCATCTTACGATTTAGCAGAGAGCTGTGTTTTTGATAAACAGTTGCTTGGGCCTATTCACTGCGGCTGACGTAAAGTCAGCACCCCTTCTCCCGAAGTTACGGGGTCATTTTGCCGAGTTCCTTAACGAGAGTTCTCTCGCTCACCTGAGGCTACTCGCCTCGACTACCTGTGTCGGTTTGCGGTACGGGTAGAGTATGTTTAAACGCTAGAAGCTTTTCTTGGCAGTGTGACGTCACTAACTTCGCTACTAAACTTCGCTCCCCATCACAGCTCAATGTTACAGATATAAGCATTTGACTCATATCACACCTCACTGCTTAGACAGACACTTCCAATCGTCTGCTTTAGTTAGCCTACTGCGTCCCTCCATCACTACATACTCTAGTACAGGAATATCAACCTGTTGTCCATCGGATACACCTTTCGGTCTCTCCTTAGGTCCCGACTAACCCAGGGCGGACGAGCCTTCCCCTGGAAACCTTAGTCTTACGGTGGACAGGATTCTCACCTGTCTTTCGCTACTCATACCGGCATTCTCACTTCTATGCGTTCCAGCACTCCTCACGGTACACCTTCTTCACACATAGAACGCTCTCCTACCATACCTATAAAGGTATCCACAGCTTCGGTAAATTGTTTTAGCCCCGGTACATTTTCGGCGCAGGGTCACTCGACTAGTGAGCTATTACGCACTCTTTGAATGAATAGCTGCTTCTAAGCTAACATCCTAGTTGTCTGTGCAACCCCACATCCTTTTCCACTTAACAATTATTTTGGGACCTTAGCTGGTGGTCTGGGCTGTTTCCCTTTCGACTACGGATCTTAGCACTCGCAGTCTGACTGCCGACCATAATTCATTGGCATTCGGAGTTTATCTGAGATTGGTAATCCGGGATGGACCCCTCACCCAAACAGTGCTCTACCTCCAAGAATCTTAATGTCGACGCTAGCCCTAAAGCTATTTCGGAGAGAACCAGCTATCTCCAAGTTCGTTTGGAATTTCTCCGCTACCCACAAGTCATCCAAGCACTTTTCAACGTGCCCTGGTTCGGTCCTCCAGTGCGTCTTACCGCACCTTCAACCTGCTCATGGGTAGGTCACATGGTTTCGGGTCTACGTCATGATACTAATTCGCCCTATTCAGACTCGGTTTCCCTACGGCTCCGTCTCTTCAACTTAACCTCGCATCATAACGTAACTCGCCGGTTCATTCTACAAAAGGCACGCTCTCACCCATTAACGGGCTCGAACTTGTTGTAGGCACACGGTTTCAGGTTCTATTTCACTCCCCTCCCGGGGTGCTTTTCACCTTTCCCTCACGGTACTGGTTCACTATCGGTCACTAGGGAGTATTTAGGGTTGGGAGATGGTCCTCCCAGATTCCGACGGGATTTCACGTGTCCCGCCGTACTCAGGATACTGCTAGGTACAAAGACTATTTTAAATACGAGCCTATTACTCTCTTTGGCTGATCTTCCCAAATCATTCTTCTATAATCTTTGAGTCCACATTGCAGTCCTACAACCCCGAAGAGTAAACTCTTCGGTTTGCCCTTCTGCCGTTTCGCTCGCCGCTACTAAGGCAATCGCTTTTGCTTTCTCTTCCTGCAGCTACTTAGATGTTTCAGTTCACTGCGTCTTCCTCCTCATATCCTTAACAGATATGGGTAACAGGTAGTACCTGTTGGGTTCCCCCATTCGGAAATCCCTGGATCATCGCTTACTTACAGCTACCCAAGGCATATCGTCGTTTGTCACGTCCTTCTTCGGCTCCTAGTGCCAAGGCATCCACCGTGCGCCCTTATTAACTTAACCTTATTTTCTGACCTTTCAGTCATAAACTCTTATTAATACTACAGCGTTTTCGGTTTATTTTCTTGTTACTATTTGATATAGATATTCAATTTTCAATGTGCATTACTTGGTGATCTCTCACCAATGGAGCCTAGCGGGATCGAACCGCTGACCTCCTGCGTGCAAAGCAGGCGCTCTCCCAGCTGAGCTAAGGCCCCACAAGACCTCTCAAGACTAAACAAGACCAATGCGCAGTTCCTTATCCTTAGAAAGGAGGTGATCCAGCCGCACCTTCCGATACGGCTACCTTGTTACGACTTCACCCCAATCATCTATCCCACCTTAGGCGGCTGGCTCCTTACGGTTACCTCACCGACTTCGGGTGTTACAAACTCTCGTGGTGTGACGGGCGGTGTGTACAAGGCCCGGGAACGTATTCACCGCGGCGTGCTGATCCGCGATTACTAGCGATTCCGACTTCATGTAGGCGAGTTGCAGCCTACAATCCGAACTGAGACTGGCTTTAAGAGATTAGCTTGCCGTCACCGGCTTGCGACTCGTTGTACCAGCCATTGTAGCACGTGTGTAGCCCAGGTCATAAGGGGCATGATGATTTGACGTCATCCCCACCTTCCTCCGGTTTATTACCGGCAGTCTCGCTAGAGTGCCCAACTAAATGATGGCAACTAACAATAGGGGTTGCGCTCGTTGCGGGACTTAACCCAACATCTCACGACACGAGCTGACGACAACCATGCACCACCTGTCACCTCTGTCCCGAAGGAAAACTCTATCTCTAGAGCGGTCAGAGGGATGTCAAGACCTGGTAAGGTTCTTCGCGTTGCTTCGAATTAAACCACATGCTCCACCGCTTGTGCGGGCCCCCGTCAATTCCTTTGAGTTTCAACCTTGCGGTCGTACTCCCCAGGCGGAGTGCTTAATGCGTTAGCTGCGGCACTAAACCCCGGAAAGGGTCTAACACCTAGCACTCATCGTTTACGGCGTGGACTACCAGGGTATCTAATCCTGTTTGCTCCCCACGCTTTCGAGCCTCAGCGTCAGTTACAAGCCAGAGAGCCGCTTTCGCCACCGGTGTTCCTCCATATATCTACGCATTTCACCGCTACACATGGAATTCCACTCTCCCCTCTTGCACTCAAGTTAAACAGTTTCCAAAGCGTACTATGGTTAAGCCACAGCCTTTAACTTCAGACTTATCTAACCGCCTGCGCTCGCTTTACGCCCAATAAATCCGGACAACGCTCGGGACCTACGTATTACCGCGGCTGCTGGCACGTAGTTAGCCGTCCCTTTCTGGTAAGATACCGTCACAGTGTGAACTTTCCACTCTCACACTCGTTCTTCTCTTACAACAGAGCTTTACGATCCGAAAACCTTCTTCACTCACGCGGCGTTGCTCGGTCAGACTTCCGTCCATTGCCGAAGATTCCCTACTGCTGCCTCCCGTAGGAGTCTGGGCCGTGTCTCAGTCCCAGTGTGGCCGATCACCCTCTCAGGTCGGCTATGTATCGTCGCCTTGGTGAGCCGTTACCCCACCAACTAGCTAATACAACGCAGGTCCATCTGGTAGTGATGCAATTGCACCTTTCAAGCAAATGTCATGCAACATCTACTATTATGCGGTATTAGCTATCGTTTCCAATAGTTATCCCCCGCTACCAGGCAGGTTACCTACGCGTTACTCACCCGTTCGCAACTCATCCAGAAGAGCAAGCTCTCCCTTCAGCGTTCTACTTGCATGTATTAGGCACGCCGCCAGCGTTCGTCCTGAGCCAGGATCAAACTCTCATTAAAAGTTTGAGTTCTCACTCATTTCTGTCACTGACAGATTTATTGTTTTTCATTGTTCAGTACTACAACCTTAGTTGTAGTGCCCTGCACATTGGTTCGTCTTGTTCAGTTTTCAAAGGTCTTTGTCACTCACTTCTCTCAAGTGACAACTATATTAGTATATCACAGTCGCTTTCGCTTGTCAACACTTTTTTGAAACTTTTTTAAGTTTTTTTAAAACTTTTTTTCATCAAGTGTGCCATCTGCAAAATACCATAGTCCGTACGGGATTCGAACCCGTGTTACCGCCGTGAAAAGGCGGTGTCTTAACCCCTTGACCAACGGACCTGAGTTGTTATTTTCAACTCTTACTATTATACAGCCTTTTTATTTTTTGTCAACTACTTTTTTAAACTTTTTTATTTTTTTTGCATAGCTTCCTACCGGGTTCGGATATCAAACTCTTTAAACACAATACGTAGCTCCCTTAACACGCTTTGACGACCTCGGAATCGTTCATGTCTTAAGACGCGTTCTAACTCTTCTTGTTGCTCTTTAGTTTGTTTACTTCTATAACCTCTTAGTGTTTCATGAAAGAGATAGTAATCATCCAGCCAGAGACCGCCCTCACTTATACGATGGCTAATCTCACCTACTTCTTCATATGCTTCTTTATCATATCTTCGCTTCTGGCTTTCTTGCTTACGGAGATAATCTAAAATTCGATTTCGGAACTTGGTTTTGAAATATTTCCTTAAACGAGGTATATCTTCTACCAGTTCTTCTTCTCTACTGATCAATTCATGTAGGCATATCATTCCCTCTTGATCCCAATCCGATAACTCCCATAAATGAAGATAATATTCCTTTCTACACTTATATACAATGCCCTGGACTTCTTCATACAATTTTTTAAGCATTCTATTCCCCTTTCTGTTTACAGTCTAACAAATCAAGAAGCTAATTGGATTCATTTCATCCATTCTGCACCCTTTACCGCCTCAACTGCACAAAAAAGAGAGGTCTTGCCTCTCTTTGGGTTATTTCTCGTCATTCATTTTTGATTTTACTTCATCATAAGATAGTGCATGAGATTCCTCTTCTACTGTTTCAGGCATCTTTCCTATTTCGTAAAGAGATTTAATTTGTGTACTATCCAATGTTTCGTATTTCAATAATGCTTCTGCAATCAACTTGTGAGTTTCACGATTTGACTGAATAATTTCAGCAGCTTTATTTCGTGCTTCATTCAGTAATGAACGAACTTCTTCGTCAATTTCATAAGCTGTTTGTTCTGAAATTGATTTTTGAGGGCTTTGTGCTCCAAACATAGCATGATTTCCCTCATACTGTACTGGACCCAGTTTTTCACTCATACCGTACTCTGTAACCATTGCACGCGCCATTTGTGTCGCTTGTTCAAAGTCGTTTGAAGCTCCTGTAGTTTGGACATTAAAGATAATTTCTTCAGCTACACGTCCACCCATTAAGCCAGCCAACTGCTCTTTCATATCTTCTTTAGATAGAAGCATTTGGTCTTCCTTAGGAAGTGCAATCATATAACCGCCTGCACGGCCGCGTGGTACGATAGTAACTTTATGAACAACACGGGCATTTGACAAAACTAAACCAACAATGGTATGACCTGCCTCATGGTAGGCAACCAATTCACGTTCTTTTTGTGAAACAGTCTTATCTTTCTTAGAAGGACCAGCAATAACTCTATCTTCTGCTTCATCAATATCTGAAGCATCAATTATCGATTTATTGCGACGAGCAGCAACTAAAGCCGCTTCATTCAAGACATTCTCTAAATCTGCTCCAACAAAACCTGGAGTTTGTTGAGCCACTAATTTCAAATCAACATCTTCTGCTAAAGGTTTGTTCTTAGCGTGAACTTTCAAGATTGCTTCGCGACCTTTAACATCCGGACGACCAACCAATACTTTTCTATCAAAACGTCCTGGACGCAAAAGGGCAGGGTCAAGTACATCTGAACGGTTTGTAGCAGCGATGACGATAATTCCTTCATTTCCCTCAAAACCATCCATCTCAATCAAGAGTTGGTTCAAGGTTTGTTCACGTTCGTCATTACCTCCGCCTAGCCCAACTCCACGTTGACGTCCGACAGCATCAATTTCATCGATAAAAATAATAGCTGGTGCTGCTTTTTTGGCATCTTCAAAAAGAGAACGAACACGACTAGCTCCAACTCCGACAAACATTTCTACAAAGTCAGAACCTGAGATACTAAAGAATGGAACACCTGCTTCTCCGGCTACTGCCTTAGCAAGCAAAGTTTTACCTGTTCCTGGAGGTCCCTCCAAAAGAACACCTGCTGGAATACGGGCTCCAAGTTTTGTAAATCGTTTTGGATCTTTTAAGAATTCAACAACTTCAACTAGTTCTTGTTTTTCTTCCTCAGCTCCAGCAACATCTGAAAATCTTACTTTAATATCTTCTTTATTTGCAGCTTTAGCCTTGCTACGTCCAAAACTCATTGGGTTACGGCTATTATTTCCTCCCATATTTCCCATCATGGAGAATAGGAAGAAGAAGAGAATACCGAATGGCACAATGGATACAAGAATATTAATCCACATACCACTTGAACTTTCATGCTTAACAGTTACTTCCGCTTTATGGTCAGAAGCAAGTTTTTGCAATTCTGATACGGTAGTATCTGAAGGAAGAATAATACTTGAAAATTTCTCTACTGTTGTAGCAGAAGGAGAAAAGAACTGGATACCTGTTTCTTCTTTACTTGTTTTAGGATTTTTATAAACACCCGAAACTTCGATAACACTACCATTTGGTTGGTAAGTTAATTCTTTTACATTGTCATCGGTAATTTCTTTTACCAATTCTGTATAATTAATTTGCTCACTTTTCCCTGCAACACTACCTGTGCTAAAATACTGGTAACCTGTAACTAGCAGAAAAATAAGTAATAACCATAGAAAAGGATTTTTAATTAAACCATTATTTTGTTTTTTCATTAAAAATTGTTCCTTCTAATTTGAATACACTTCTTCTTTCAATACTCCAACATAAGGAAGGTTACGATAATTTTCTTTGTAATCTAAACCATAACCTACTACAAACTCATTTGGAATAGTAAAGCAGGTATAGTCTGCCTCAATTTCTACAACACGTCCCTCTGGTTTATCCAACAAGGTAGCAATTTTAACAGAAGAAGCTTCTCTTTCAATAAACATATCTCGTAAATTCTTCAAAGTTTGACCTGTATCGATGATATCTTCTACAAATAAAACATCTCTTCCTTTGATATCTTGAGTCACATCTTGTTTAATATTGATCACACCGCTACTTGCTGTTCCACCATGGTAGCTAGAAACCATCATAAAGTCCATTTCAATATGTGTGTCGATATGTTTGACTAATTCAGCCATAAAAGGAATAGATCCTTTTAAAATCCCGACTAAAATTGGATTTTTTCCTGCATAGTCTTTGGTTAATTGAGCACCTAATTTTTTAGCAGCTTCTGTAATTTCATCGTGTGAAACGAGGATTTTTTTAATATCGTTTTCTAACATTTTTTTACCTATCTATTTTTTCTATATAAAGTACAGTGTTCATTATATCATTTTTCGTGTTTTTACTCAAATTACTGGTCGCAATTCCCAAAATTGAAACAATTTCACCAAATTGCTCAATAATCAGAGCAGATTTTCTCTTTTCCATAGGGATTTTCAAATCAATAAATAGACGTCTGAGTTTTTTTCTATGCCCATTTTGAATCAAAACATCTCCTTGTTTTCGATGACGAATGTGTATGGATGTTTCGCGTGAAACAGGTATTCGCTGAATTGATTCACCTTCTAATGGAAGTCCAAAGGAAAATAAATATCCTTTATAAGATACCTGATTTTGATAGTGTAACATAAGTTCATCTTCCTTTTCATCAGCCTGCGGACTGATTTTACAAATCTGAAACTGTTGGTACTCTTTTATTAATTCATAGCCATTTTTAAGCGGATGACGATACTGGCTTTTAGATTTTAAAATCTGCCGAACTTCATCAAACTGAGCTTTTGTGAGATTCAAATCTGGAAAACGATTCAGATAAGTTTGGAGTAAAACTCTTTGTGTAGACTCAGAATAAGAAAATAACTGCTGTAAATCTTCCACATCAATATTGTTAGATAATTCATCTATGGCTAAGTCATAATCTAAAATTTCATTGCCGATGCTTAAGATTGCATCTCTAAATCGAGGATTTTCTTTTTCTAATTCTGGTAAATAAGAGTTTCGAATACGATTGCGAAAATAATAATTTTCCTTATTTGATGTATCTTCAAAGTGAAAAATTGGTGGAAAGTCTTTTTTATGGAAATGCAAGAAGGGACGAATGATTTCTATCTCTCCGACTACTTGCTTCTCCTTAATTCCTGATAGATAGCGCAAACGAGTGCCTCGAATCAAACGCATCAAAATCGTTTCCACCTGGTCATCCGCATGGTGGGCAGTGACTAAGGCTGTCGCACCTGTCTTTTTCATGACCTCTTGAAAAAAATCATAACGAAAATTTCGAGCACGCACTTCTGAAAATTCTCCTGAAAAATTGCTGACATAAATAGGAAGTCCAGCTTCAACAGCTAACTTCCTTAATTCCTTTTCTTCCCAATCTGATTCTACTCTCTGCTTATGATTCACATGAGCTAAAATCAATTCAATTTCTAACTCTTTTTTATAAGTAGACAATACCTTAAATAGAAACATAGAATCTAATCCACCAGAAAGAGCTAGCACCACTTTAGCATGCTTTTTGAAATATCCCTTCCTGAGAAAATGATTTAAAAAATCTTGTTCCCTCATTTTAGAACCTCATAAACATCCTTGGCTATCTGAGAAATCGTATCATAATCGGAATCCTTAGTGAAAATAGAAAGAATGAATGGAGAATCTGCATAGACAACACCCGTATCATGCTTAAATTCGTCCGCATCTCCAATTTTATGAGCTACCTTCACAGAAACACCTTTGGTAATTCGCTGATTATCAAAATCTGTTTTAGTCAAAGACTCTAGCACAAATCCATTTTGATTATAAATAGCTTCCATGACCTTCCCAGCCATTTTAGAAGAAATTAATTTTTCTTTTGAATCCCAATCATCTCCCATAATGGCAGACATCTTGGACTTAAATGTTGCATCTGATTGGTTTGAAAGGTAATATCCTAATATGTTATGAGCTACATTATCCGATTCTTTTGATACTTTCGTAATTAAATCTTTTAGAGAATATTCTTTATTATCCTCTTTTTTAGGAAGACTGCCACTTCCCTCTGGTTTATAAGAACCTGGAAAATCATTGACTACAGATACGTATTTTACAGTCGTATCTAACTGATAAAGACCCTCATTTATTTTTTCTTGCGCATAATAGAGATAAGGTAGTTTCAAAACACTAGCTGCATACATCTTTTCATCTTGATTGATACCAGCTTCTTTTCCAGTAGTCAGTTGCTTAACATAAATAGAGAAAGAATCTTTCTGATATTTTTCTGATAACATTTCTTGGACTTTACTCATCCGATTATCTTCTTCAGAAGTTGATTCCTTATCTACCCATCCAACCTGATCAATATGTAGAAATTCTCTTCCTTCTACAAACATGGTATTGTCGATTGATACCTGCGAATAAGCTGATAAGGATGATTTAACTTCTTTTAAATCATAAGGACTATTGTACAGTTTAAAATCAGATTCTAACCATACTTTTTTTATTATTGGAGTTACCTCTGACTGATCATATAAAAATCGTTTGTCTGCAGCTATAAATTGATGGTTGGATAACTTAAATACCGGAATCCCTTGTTTATTTAAACGCCACTCGGTTATTTGGAAACTTATTTTTGGACTTAATTTTCCAGATTCAACAACTAAATCTTCATTCGCATAGACAGGAACTTCTCCATAAACCATAGGAGAAGTTAGCTTTTCTCTAAAATAAATACCAAAGTCAGATTGTGAAAGGTAATAAATTTCTTTCGAAGTATATACTACTTCTTTTTCTGTGCTAACAACTTTTGAAATGGTCAAAAAACTTGGTAGCAACAAAATAATTAAGAATTTACGCATTCTTCCTTTCCTTTTCTTCTTGTAAACGCAATAATTGATTTTTATCAGCTAGCTCTTCCAGTTTTTCATCTGATAAACTCAAAAATTGCTCTATTACATCTAATAAATTTTCCATTTTATCACCTTTGAAGCAAGTCAGGAATCGTATAAACAGCTTCCCGATTCTTAGAATAATAGTACTTCGCTCGTGTATATTTGGCAGCATAATCCTCGTCTTTCAACTTGGTAGCAAATGCTGTCTCCTTATCCTTTTCATCACTCAAAGTTTGATACTGAGTTTGCAAGTCTGCTAATTGCTGACGTCTTTGGAGTAATTGCTGATAGCTCTGCGCTAAATTAAAAGTTGGCAAAATAAATAACAGCATAATCAAAATCAATACCCACCCCATAAAACGATTCCGTTTTTGTCGTTCTTTCATCAGGTAGCGACGACGTTGGTATTCATTTTGGATAAAAGAATTGTTTAATTGTACAATATTCTTAGACATTTTCTTCTACCCGTGTTTCACTGATAATTTCATACATGCCTGCTGCATCTTCTTTTTTTGTACTATCTTTCATCTCTAGTACTTTTACAAGTAGCAACTTATTGCCAAAGCGAATTTCAACTTGGTCATTAACTTTCAAATCCGTTGAACTTTTGGCCAAGATCCCATTCACCTTGATTCTGCCTTTATCTGCTACTTCCTTTGCTACTGTACGACGCTTGATAATTCGTGATACTTTTAAATATTTGTCTAATCTCATCTTTATTACCTCAACTTATTATTGTACCATTTTTATCTATTTTATAGAAGAAAAATATCAAATGGCATTTTCTTCCTTCGACTCTTTTATCTCTAATAAACTTTCTCCAAAAATTATCAGACCTTCTAAAATTTCATAATCTTTCTTATTTCGGACATCAAATACAAGCTCCATTGCTCCTTCATTATCAGCTATGGCTGCTTTTAAGTTAGTTGCGGATAAAGCTTTAAAATAATCTTGAGCTAAAAACAGTCGTTGGGTGAATTTTTCAAATTGAACTGTAATCTTATTTTCTTTTCTTTCCACACGTTGAACAAAGACCTTGTCCAAATATGACTTGATCAAACCAATCTCTAAAAGATAGGCTACTACATCTGGGTATTCTCCAAAGCGGTCCATCAACTCTTCTTGTAACTCTTCATAATTGACACGGTTGTCAATTTGACGAATTTTCTTGTAAATTTCAATCTTATGTCGTTGATCAGAAATATAAGTATCAGGAAGATAGGCATCAATTTGCAAAATCAACTCAGCATTCCCTTTGGTTCTTGTGTTAGCATTACCGTTTCGTTTAGCAATAGCTTCCTCCAATAACTGCGAATACAGTTCAAAACCAACAGAATCAATGAAACCAGACTGAGATTTTCCTAGGAGATTTCCTGCTCCACGAATCGAAAGATCTCGCATCGCAATCTTAAATCCTGAGCCCAATTCTGTAAATCCTTTGATTGCTTCTAATCTCTTTTCAGAGACTTCACTAATTGATTTTTCTGGACGATACATGAGATAAGCATAAGCAATACGATTACTACGTCCAACTCTTCCTCTTAACTGATACAAGGTTGACAGGCCCATATGGTCCGCATTTTCAATAAACAAGGTATTGGCATTTGGAATGTCCACCCCTGTCTCAATAATAGTAGTCGTCACTAAAATATCGTATTGTCCCTCAATAAAGTCTAATAGAGTATTTTCCAACTGGATTTCACTCATTTGTCCGTGAACATACCCAATCGAAGCCTCTGGAATTAACTCCTGTAATTCTGAGACCTTCTGGTCAATCGTGTCAACTTTATTGTAAAGATAGTAAACTTGACCTCCACGCTCCATTTCACGCAAAACAGCATCACGAATGACACTATCATTTTTTTCCAAAACATAGGTCTGAACAGGATAGCGATTAGTCGGCGGAGTTTCAATAACAGACAAATCTCTGATTCCCAACATAGACATATGGAGGGTACGAGGGATTGGCGTAGCTGTCAAAGTTAGAACATCCACTTGTTTCTTCAATTCTTTCAAAGTTTCCTTATGCTTGACACCAAATCGCTGTTCCTCATCAATAATCATCAAGCCCAAATCAGCAAACACAACATCTTTTGACAAAACACGATGTGTTCCAATCAAAATATCAACTTGACCGTTTTTCAATTTTTCAAGTGTTTCAGTCTGCTCTTTTTTACTTCTAAAGCGACTCAACACATCAATATTAACTGCAAAATTTTGGAATCGTTCCTTAAAATTCGTATAGTGCTGTTGCGCTAAAACCGTCGTCGGAACTAGAACGACAACTTGTTTGTGATCATTGACTGCCTTAAAGGCTGCACGCATAGCAACTTCAGTCTTTCCAAAACCAACATCCCCAACTAAAAGTCGATCCATTGGTTGAGAAGCCTGCATATCTCTCTTGATTTCCTCAACACTACGAAGTTGATCATCCGTTTCAACATAAGGAAAGGCATCATCAAAAGCGTGTTGATCCTCATCATCAGCTGAGAAAGCAAAACCCTTCAACTGGCTGCGTTCAGAATAAAGTTTAATTAAATCGTCAGCTATATCCTCTACCTGGTTCTTAACTTTTTGCTTTGCTTTTTTGAAATGACCATCATTTAATTTATTTAGTTTAGGTGCTTTCCCATCACTTGAAACATATTTGGACAGCAGATGAATCTGTTCTACTGGGATGGAAATTTGATCCCCATTTTGATACTGGACACTGACATAATCGCGATGAATTCCCTTGATTTCAATGGTTTCAATTCCTAGATATTGGCCAATCCCATGAATATGGTGAACAACGTAATCTCCTTTTTCAAGTTCATTGTAATCTTTTAATCTCTCTGCGTTTGAAACATGTTGTCTTCGAAAACGACGTTTCAATTTCTTTTGAAAAATCTCATGTTCAGTTATCAATAAAATCTTTTCATCTACAAAATGAAAACCATGTCTGAGATTCCCCTCGATTAAGTTTACAGATTCTTTACAGATACTTGACTTATTTCTAGAATCCAATTTGATCTGGTATTCCTCTAAAACATCCTCCAATGTTTTACTTCCCATTGAATTGCTAGACTGCAAAACAATGGTGTAGTCCATTTTTTTGTATCGCTCAATTTCTTCTTTAAGAAAAGAAAATTGATTGAAAAATTCTTGCATAGGGTATTGATTAAATTGATAAATTTTGTCAAACTTGAGATTTCCTAAACCCTTTTGCAGATTAGAAAAAAAGGTCACTGGGCTTTGTTTTTTATAGATTTTCTCAGTGTCTGCAAAATACTTCATATCAGAAAATGATTTACTATTCTGTAACTCTTCTGTAAAGTATTGCGCTAATTCTCTTTCAAAGACTTCATACTGATTCATCAATTTTTGATAATCATCAAAGAATATTGGTATGTCTTTTTCAATATAATCAAAGACAGTCCATGTCTTTTCATAGCACAAGGATAAAAACTTCCGAGAATCTGCATGACTTTGTTTTTGGTGAAAACTTGAAAGAATTTCTTCTAGATAGGATTTCAGAATCGGTGATAGAGTCTTCAAAATTTGTTTTTCTAAAGTCAACTTACCTCGTTGATAATCTTCTTCTCTTATAAGAATATCGCTAGCTGGAAAGATAATGAGTTCTGACTGATTTTCTTTCGATAATTGTGTCTCGACTTCAAAAGTACGAATGCCATCAACTTCATCACCAAAAAACTCGATTCGGTAAGGTTCTAACTGAGATATTTCAAAAATATCTAAAATATCTCCTCGAAGACTAAATTCTCCTTGAGTTTGTACTTGTGTAACCTTTCGATAACCAATTTCCTTTAGCTGATGGATAAGCACATGTTGATCATATTCTTCACCAACTGCAATTTTTATAATACTTTCTTTAAATACAGTTGAAGAGGGTAAAATCAACCGACTTGCTGCAATATTACAAACTAAGATCCCTTTCTTAGACGGATCACTCAAAAAACGCAATGCTTCAACCCGTGAGATAATTTTTTCTTGTGAAGACATTAAAAACTCGACCATAGGGGAATCATCTACTAAAAATGGATAGACAAATTCCTCACCCAAGATAGAAATAAGATCACTAATAAGCCCTTCCGCTTCTCCATAAGTTGATGTCAATAAAACAATCTTATCTTCTTTTTCTAAACTGCTTGCAATTGCAAGAGCCTTAGTAGACATTGATAAACCTAGTATTAGTTGTCTTTTCTTATTTGTTAAACTTTGATGCCATTTTTTAATCTGATCATTTTCTGAGAATAAATCTAATAAGGTCACCATTTATCCGTTATACCTCTGCATTGTTTTCTCAAAATTTTTCTCTTGTAAATAATAATTTACAGATTCGTCAACCTTGTCAATAGACTGTAAAATACCGATATAATCATCCTTGTCAAACTTACTTAAAACATGATTAACAACTGACATGCCGTTTTGGGGTCTTCCAATTCCAATCTTAACACGATTAAAGACCTGGGTTCCAATATGTTGAATAATAGACTTGATACCATTATGACCACCTGCTGATCCTTTTGCTCTTAAACGAATTTTCCCAACTTCCATGTCAAGATCGTCGTAAATGATGAGTAAATCTTCAATATCCAAACCATAGTAAGTCAATAAAGCATGAATCGCTTTTCCACTTTCATTCATAAAGGTCGTTGGTTTAACAAGATAAATTTTTTCTCCATTAAGAAAAAAAGATGCTAGATCAGCTTGAAATATCTTATCGTGTGTAAAAGTGACATTCTGTTTCTTCGCTAGTTGGTCAATCAACATAAAACCAACATTATGTTTTGTTTCAAAATATTTATCACCTGGATTTCCCAAGCCTACAAGTAATTTGGTCATTTATTTTTCCTTTCAAAAGCCAAAAGGGCTGGA
Organism: Streptococcus mitis; assembly: GCA_001560895.1. NCBI lineage: Bacteria > Bacillati > Bacillota > Bacilli > Lactobacillales > Streptococcaceae > Streptococcus > Streptococcus mitis. The sequence continues at coordinate 4,155 of CP014326.1, read as the reverse complement.
ATTTTTTTCCAACCTAATTGACACTATTCATTAAATTTTTTAGACATTAAAGCGGAATTCCATGATATCGCCGTCTTGGACGATATATTCTTTTCCTTCTTCACGCAAACGTCCAGCTTCTTTTACTGCCTTTTCAGATCCGTATTTTACTAGATCCTCATATGACATGGTCACTGCACGGATAAAGCCTTTTTCAAAGTCTGAGTGAATAATACCAGCTGCTTGAGGAGCCTTCATACCACGTTTGAAGGTCCAAGCGCGAACTTCTTTTTCACCAGCTGTGAAGTAAGTTCCAAGTCCAAGTAAGTGGTAAGCTGCACGAGTCAACTTGTCAACACCTGATTCTGTCAATCCAAGTGCTTCAAGAAATTCTTGCTTGTCTTCATCGTCTAACTCAGAAATTTCTTCCTCAGCACGCGCAGAAATAACGACTACTTCAGCATTTTCTGTCGCTGCAAATTCACGAATTTGTTTGACATAGTCGATAGAATCTGGATCTGAAACTACATCCTCATCTACATTCGCTACATAAAGAACTGGTTTAGTTGTCAAAAGGAAGAGACCTTTGACAACCTTTTGTTCTTCATCTGTAAATTCGATTGTACGAGCTGATTTCCCATCTTCAAGAACTGGTTTAATCTTTTGAAGAACATTGAATTCTGCTACTGATTCTTTATCTTTTTGCGTACGTGCCATCTTTTCTACACGCGCATAGCGCTTATTAACTGATTCTAAGTCAGCAAGAATCAACTCTAGATTAATGGTATCAATATCTGCAAGTGGATCCACAAAGGCATCTTCACGTCCTTGCTCGCGCATCACATTTTCATCATCAAAAGCACGAACTACATGAACAATCGCGTCTACTTCACGAATATTGGCCAAGAATTTATTTCCTAGCCCTTCTCCTTTTGAAGCTCCTTTTACAATCCCTGCAATATCTGTAAATTCAAATGTTGTTGGCACTGTCTTTTTAGGAGTAATCATTTCAGTCAATTTTTGTAGGCGTTCATCTGGAACTTCCACCATTCCAACGTTTGGATCAATAGTCGCAAATGGGTAGTTTGCTGCCTCTGCTCCTGCTTTTGTAATTGCATTAAATAGTGTTGATTTACCAACATTTGGCAAACCAACGATACCTGCTGTTAAAGCCATATTTTTTCATTCTCCGTTTTCATTTCAATCCCTAATATTATAACACAAAAAGGGAAAACTTGCTAACCCTCTAACTAAGGCTTCTTAGTCAATAATTTTATTCATTTTTCGATCAAAATCATAGCGCCCCATCATGACAACATGGTCACAATTACTACATTTGATTTTGATATCTGCTCCTACACGTGTAATTTCCCAACGATTAGCCTTTTTACCAGTCGACTTGATGATACAAGCGTGTGGTTTTTTCATTTCAACAAAATTTCCAACTTGATACATACTACTCTCCTTTTCTTTTTCGATTATATCATAAAAGAGGCGAGCTAGGCTCAACCTCTTTCACTTAATTTGTACGGACTGGTGTAATGAGCTGCATGAAGTCCTCGTCAGTATCTGCTGGTACAAGAGTAAATGGACGAACAGCTGAGATAAAGCTAATGGTCACCTTTTCGCTATTTAAAGCTTTAAGGGAATCAATCAAGTAAGTTGGGTTGAAACTAATAGTCAAATCATCACCAGTCACCTGATCAGTATCGATTTCCTCGTTTACTTTACCAACTTCTGGAGAGTGAACATGGGCTCTAACAACTCCACCTTTAATTTCAAGCTTCACAGTACCATTTTGAGTCGCACTTGATAAAAGGCGAGCGCGTTCCATTGACTGACGTAAGTTTACCACATCAAAAGTAATTGTAGTGTTAAAGTCTGTTGGAATCAAACGATCTGTATCAGGATAGTTACCTTCTAACAAACGAGTATAGAAGCTAATATTTTCGCTTCTAAAGAGGATTTGATTGTTAGCAAAGAAAATCTCTACAGTTTCAATATCATCTGTAAATACCGCTGAAAATTCGCGTAGAGAACGACTCGGAATTACAACATCAAAATCATCACTATTTTTTTCAAGAGTCAATTTTTTCTGACTTAAACGATGAGAGTCTGTTGCAACTGTTTTTAATTCTTTGTGGTTGCTCAAGACAAAATGAACACCTGTCAAAATTGGACGACTTTCTTGTGTACTTGCAGCAAAAGCTGTTTCATTGATAATTTTCTTGAGTAATTTTGTTTCAAGAACCAAAGGAGTGCTTGCTGAAATTTCTTGGATTCGTGGATATTGCTCGCTATCTTTTCCTTTTAGAGTAATTTCTGATTTGCCACTTGTTAAAACAATTTGATTTTGTTCAATTTCTTTAAAATCAAGAGTCACATCAGGTAGACTAGATACCACATTGATGAAGAAAGAGGCTTCAAGAAGGATCGAACCTAAAGAAGTAATTAACAAACCAGCATCTTCATTTTTTTGAGAAATAAAATTTTCAATTGAAATTTGACCATTTGAACCAATTAAAGTAACACCTTCATTAGTCACGTCAATTTTTACGGTTGATAAGATAGGAATGGCATTTTTAGAACTAATAGCTCTCTTAGTTGTATTCAATGCTTGTAGAAATAAATTTTTATTAATTGAAAAATGAATCATGGATTCTCCTTTATTTATTTTTAGTATTAGAAAGATAATAGTAATAATAGAGTCTGTGAAATCTGTGGAAAACAGACTTGAAGTAAGTCATATCAAGTTTTTGGGCTTGTTTAAAAAATGTGGATAAAAAAGATAAAAAAGCGAAAGTTATCCACAAGTTATTTTATTTTCTTTTTGATTGATTCAATTTCTAAACGTAAATTATCGTCTTCATCAATCAAAGATTTAATTTTTGCATGGGCATGAATGACTGTTGTATGATCTTTTCCACCAAATTCCTTCCCAATTTTTGGAAGACTATTATCAGTTAGTTCTCTAGATAAATACATGGCTACTTGACGGGCCAAAACAATATTTTGAAGGCGTCTGCTTCCCTTCATTTCTTTGACACTAACACCATAAAAGTTACCAACTTCATTTTGGATTTTGTCAATTGGGATGACGAGCATTTGGCTAACATCTTGTTTGCGAGCTCTAATAGCTTCTGCAGCAATATCAATAGTGATATCCTTGATTTTTTTTACTCTGGCAATTAAAGTGATGTCGTTGATGGCTCCCTCAAGATCTCGAACATTTGAATCAAATTGCCCAGCTAGATATTCTAGAGTATCACTTTGAAAATTGTAGCCTAAATGTTCTGTTTTACTTTGTAAAATAGCAATACGTGTTTCAAAGTCAGGGGGGGTGATAGTTTGTGTCAATCCCCAACTAAAGCGCGTGACAAGCCTCTCCTCGAGCCCTTCTAGATGTTTTGGACTTCGATCACTCGTTAGGACAATCTGTTTTTGCTTGTCATGAAGGGCGTTAAAGGTATTGAAAAATTCTTCCTGAGTTGCGACTTTTTTTCCGCTGAGTGACTGGATATCATCGATTAACAAAAGATCAAGACTACGATAGGTCTTTTTAAACTTTTCCATTTCCCCAAGCCTTAGGTGATCCAGAAAGTCATTAATAAAGCTTTCAGCAGGGATATATTTGACACGCGCATTCGGAATATTTTTTAGAATTTCATTTCCAATAGCGTTTAATAAGTGAGTCTTACCAAGTCCCGGTCCTCCATAGATAAAAAGAGGGTTATAGGTCAGAGCCAAATCTTCAGAGACAGCTAAAGCAGCTGATACAGCCCAAACATTTCCATCCCCTTGGATAAAATTATCAAAGGTATACTTCTCTTTTAATCCAGTATCCGAATAAGGAATAGATGATAACTTTGGACTATAGTCATATAAAGTTGAATTTGTAGCTTCTTCAACTTGTGAGATAGTCGTATCTTGAGGTTTTGTGAAAATATAGTGGGGAGTTATTTCAGCATCATAAATCTCAAAACCAGCTACTACAATGATATCTTTTAGTTGTTTTTCCCAGACCATTTCCATTTCAGATCGTGGTAAAAATATAGTAGCAACATTTTCTTCTACCTTGATGAGTTCAGCTTGAATAGCATAGAAATCATACATGGATCGAGTTAGTCTTTCTTGCGCAAATTCTAAGATACGATTCCAAAATTGTTTTTCTTTCAA